>NZ_JALIFQ010000028.1:0-65185 GCF_022867815.1 Blautia sp. NSJ-175 | reverse complement strand
AACCAGCGAATATATTTGACAGAGTATCCAGAATATTTGGATAAGAAAACCGATGGCTTTGACTGTTATCAGTCTACACCATCGGTTTTCTCATGTCCAGCTAACCTCTGAACAGTAACCTTCTGTTTATGGACTGTGATATGTCATCGAATATAGAAGGATGGAGGTGCTGTAAATTCTTGCTATTTCAAGTCTTGTTTGCTATAATAAAATTAATTATTATGAATGTGAACAAAGAAGAGCCAAATGAATTCAAGTCTGATTGCCTTCAGACAGGAAAAGCGGAGAGAATGATATGAGCCAGAAGTTAGAACAATTCATGAGCAGTGTATTGGATATACTGTACGAGAACCATAAAACAGAACGGGCTTTGGGATATGTTCTGGAGCTGCTGGCTGATTTCGCCCCGGCAGATATGGCTTATCTGATCGTCGTTTCGGGTGACGGGAAGAGAATCGAAACGGTATTTGAGAGGACTAAGACTTGTGTCTGTACAGGGCTGACACAATTGGAAGGAAAACCCTGGAAACCCATACAGGCAGCCGGGGAACAGGAACCGGGGTTTGTTACTGAGGTAAACAGTTTTCCCCCGGCAATGAAATCAATCTTTATACAATCCGGTGTTTCTTCTGTACTTCAGTGTTCCGTCGGGCGTCAGGGGGAACTGACTGGGTATATGGGAATTTGTGATTTTGGCAGGGAAGGAGAACCGTGGAAGGAGAATCCTTCTATGTACAGCGCTATGACTTATATGTCACGCGCCCTGTCTGTATTTTTTATAAATCGAGACAGGACGTATGGTTGATGGAGGATCAGAAGCGGCTGGAAGGCTCACTTTTGCAGTCCGGGTTAAATGCGGATACTGCAAATGTGATCTTGGATCAGATATCCACCGGTGTTGTGGTGTTTAAAATGCCTTCTTATGATAAACTGCTCCCTGTCTATGGGAATCTGGGGCAATACCGCATGCTTAGGGTCGAGCGGACTGCAGTTAACTCCAGTGTTCCAAATGAGGAGGAAGCAAAACTGGAGAGCCGGTATTTCGCTGATGCGTTTGCGGGTGTTCATCCGGAGGACATGGAGCGGGTGAGGAGCGCGTATAAGGCCAGATATGCAGAGAGGCAGTTGAAAAGTTCAGGTGTTCTGAAACGGGGTACTATGATGTAATCCTGATGGATATCCGTATGCCGGTCATGGACGGCCTGGAAGCTGCAAGGACTATCCGTGCCATGGACCATCCGGATGCCTCCGGTGTGCCTATTTTCGCATTGACGGCAAATGCATACGAGGAAGATAAAAAGATGAGCAGACAGGCGGGAATGAATGAACATCTGTCGAAGCCCATTGATATTTGTCTGCTGTGCAGGACGATTTTGAATTACACAACACAGATATAACCGCCCGGTACTGCATAAGATAATTTACTATTAAGGAGAACAACCATGAGCCAGAATAAACCGGAGCTGCAGGTCACAGGCAGCACTGCTGCCATAGACACAGAACACTGCTGTGCATATTGCAGTGAAATTGACAGTGATTCCCTGCGTATGGCAGAGGAAAACAAACGTTTGAAGGAGGCAGCAGGATACTTTAAATGGGTATAAGATGAGTATTCCGGAAATGCTTATGTGGCTGATATGGAGAGTTATGAGCTGCTTTATATAAACAGGACATCCAGCGAATCTCTGCAGCTTCCGATTGAGAAGGCTGTAGGACGTAAATGTTATGAGGTCATCCAGAACAGGACCACACCGTGTCCATTTTGTAATAACAATTGTTTAAAACGGGATAAGTTTTATGAATGGGAGTTCTATAATCCGTTTCTGAGGCGTTCTTATATGCTTAAGGACCGTGTCATCAACTGGGAAGGCAGAAGATGCCGGCTGGAACTCTCCATTGACAATTACAGTTCGGAGTACAAACTGCAAAAGATGGACCGGGAAAGGGAAGCTATCCTAAGGACAGTCCCCGGAGGATTTGTAAGGGTGGATGCCAGGGACGGGAAGACAGCTATCTGGTATGGCGGTGATTTCCTCCATATGATCGGCTATACAAAAGAACAGTTTGAAAAGGAACTGCATTCCAGGTGTTCCTATCTGCACCAAGATGACAGGAACAGGGTTTCCAAGATCATGAGACTTTCAAAGGAGACTGGAATGCCCACTGCTGCAGAAGGCCGTATTATCACTCACGATGGTACGCAGAAAATACTGACAATGACTTTTTGTTATGTTGGCGCTGAAAACAGTTGGGATGATATTGAATCTTATTACAGTGTTGGCATTGATATTACAAAAGAGCGGGAATTACAGGAGAAGCAGCGCTGTGCGCTGGAGGAGGCGTATCAGGCTGCCCGGGTAGCAAATGCAGCTAAGACCAATTTCCTGTCGTCCATGTCCCATGACATTCGGACTCCAATGAATGCGATCATGGGCATGACAGCAATCGCACAGGCAAATCTGGAATCTCCGGAAAAAGTAGGAAACTGTTTAGATAAGATAAACACCTCAAGCCGGCATTTGCTCAGCCTCATAAATGATGTGCTGGATATGTCGAAAATTGAGAGCGGTAAGGTCAGCCTCACACGGTCAAAGGTGAATCTACCGGATATGCTGCAGAAAATCATGGTCATGTGCCGCCCGCTTGTGGATGAGAAACAACAGGTATTCCAGATGCGCATCGGACGGGTGTGCCATGAGAATGTGATCACAGATGGGGACCGTCTGTGCCAGGTACTGATGAACCTGCTCTCAAATGCCATAAAATACACTCAAAAAGGCGGTTCCATCAACCTGAGAATCAATGAATGGCATTCTCTGTTCCCAAATAAACGCCGGTTTGAGTTTATCTGTACAGATAACGGGATTGGAATATCAGAAGATTTCCTGCCTCATATATTTGATGCGTTTTCACGCGCAGATGCGTCCGAGATCAGCCGGATACAGGGGACAGGTCTGGGAATGGCAATCACGGAGAATATTGTTCGTATGATGAATGGCACGATTGATGTGATGAGCGAGGAAGGTAAGGGGAGTGTCTTTACTGTTTCCGTACCTCTGGAGATATGTGAGGAAGAAAAAACAGAGGGCCGTGAACTATCCGGTCGTCCGGTACTGCTGGTGGATGATGACAAGGCTGCCTGTGAGAATGCCGGTTTACTGCTGGAGGAGCTTGGGATTTTGGGGGATCATGCCCTGTCTGTGGAAGAGGCAGTACACCATATTTCATCTGCTCATCAGGAAGGAAAGGATTATTTTGCCGTTATTTTGGATATGGACAAGTTTGGTACGCAGGCAATAACAGGAATCCGTGAAAAGCTTGGGAAAGATACACCTGTAATGATCGCATCTTCCTATGATAGTTCCGCAGCAGAAGAGGAAGACTTACGGTCAGGTGCCAATGCTTTTATTACTAAACCACTGTTCAAATCAAGACTTTTACAGATTCTCCGGATGTTTCTGCCTGTAAATAAAGGAGCAGATACGGAAACCGGGATAAATGAAAAAACTACGAATCTATTCGGTAAGAAAGTGCTTTTGGCAGAAGATAATGATATAAACAGGGAGATTGTGGAAGAGTTGCTGCGGATGCATCGTATAATGGTAGATTCCGTAGAAAACGGGTTGCTGGCGAAGGAAACCTTTGAAGCCTCCTTGCCCGGGGAATACTGTGCAATCCTGATGGATATACAGATGCCTGTCATGAATGGATATGATGCCACAACTGCGATCAGGAGGCTGGAAAGAAGTGATGCGCAGACGATTCCCATCATTGCACTGACTGCCAACGCTTTTACATCAGATGCGGCAAAAGCCCGCAGTATTGGAATGAATGACCATCTGGCAAAACCCATAGAGATAAAGCGTCTTCTTGAAGTGTTACATAAATGGGTTGAATAGAAGAATCCGGTATACACTTATAGCAGGGCAATAAAAAGCGGTATGTTTCCGATAGGAAGCATACCGCTTTTTTAGGCGCAGAGTCATATATTTATACCAGCAGCTTGAATTTTTCCGGAGGCATTGGTTTTCCGATCAGATATCCCTGGATGTAGTCACATCCGATATCTTTTATAAAACTGTACTGTTCTTTGTTCTCCACACCTTCCGCACAGCATTTGATCCCAATGTCATGGCACATTTCTACGATATGTCTCATTAAAATTTTTCCTTTTTCGGAACCTTCATATCTCTGGACAATACTTCTGTCTATCTTCAGAAGGTCAAAGCTGGTCATCATCAAAAATTCATAGGAGGAATAATCAACGCCGAAATCATCGAGAACAATACCAAATCCATGGCTTTTCAGCTGCTCCAGAAGCAGGGCCATCTGCTTTTTATTCAGAGTTTCCTGGGTTTCCGTTATCTCTATCTCAATCTGCTCCGGATTCAGGTCGTAACGCTTGAAGATATCCCGGAACCGGGTAAAAAAGTGGTCGTCAAACAAGGTGATCCTTGAAAAGTTAAGTGCCAGACGGATATGAGAGTATTTGGTACCTTTCCAGCTTGTCAGCAGTCTGCATACCTCTTCCAGAACAAAAAAGTCGATATTGGAAATAAGTCCTTCACTTTCCAGCACGGGAATGAACTTATAGGGGAGTGAGATGGAACCATCCTTTTCTCTGTATCGGACAAGAACCTCGGCACTGTCTATACAGTTTTTATTTAAATTTATTTTGGGCTGCAGAAAAACCAGATATTTCTTGTTGAGGATTGCATTTGTCAGTTCCTGCAGCAAGGGGGCTTTTTCCGATACAAGGTCCTTGGATTC
The DNA here is from genome assembly GCF_022867815.1 of Blautia sp. NSJ-175. NCBI lineage: Bacteria > Bacillati > Bacillota > Clostridia > Lachnospirales > Lachnospiraceae > Blautia > Blautia sp. NSJ-175. The sequence goes on along the minus strand of NZ_JALIFQ010000028.1, from coordinate 60,415 downwards.
CCGGTAATATTCCTGCTTTTTCAGGTACATTAACCGATCTGCCTTATTCATGGATTCATTTAAGTCGGTATATATATCATTCCATGTTGCTCCCATGGAAATGATACAAAGACCGTTTTCCGACAAGGACTCTTCCAGACCGCTGACCTGTGCCATGAATTTTTCATATGTCAGAGTTTCCGATACAATGAGAAATTCATCTCCACTGAGCCGGAATTTTCTGGCATCCGGAAAGAATTTTTTTATCATGTCGGAAACATGGGTGACGATCATATCGCCATATACATGTCCCTTTGTATCGTTATACCGCTTCAGGCCATTAATGTCCATGAATATGACACCTGCGGAAGGCGGCATCCGTTTTGTAAAGTCATCGCAGTAATTCATAAAGCTGTTCCGGTTTTCCAGTTCTGTCATGGCATCCTGATAGCTCATAAGCTCCAGATTCTTTTTCAGTGTGTTCTTTGCAAGTTCGCTTTCGAGGAAATAGGAAAGTCCTTTGAGATAATGAAAATTTTTTTTGTTCTGTCTGGGGTCATCCACTCCGAGAAATCCGATGATTCCTCCCTGTCCGGAAAGGGGAATGGCCATAAGACTGCTGATTTTTTGCTTTTTCAGTATGTCATATTCCAACTGCCGGTCAGCCCCCAGTTCTTCGATATCATTGATCTTGATATAGCCCCTGGCTGCAAATTGTTCCATCCAGAAGGAAATTGTTTCAAGGGGAAGATTCTGTAGCAGGTCTTTCTGCGGGGGGACACCTTCTGCACAGATCTCATAGGTATTGCTGGCGATGCCCTGTTTTAGATCTACTTCAATGATGTACACACGCTCTGACTGATAATAATTCTGCACGATACGAAGGACGTATTCAATGGCATCGTCCTGATATTCCGCTGAGGCCAGCCACTGAAGGCAGTCAGCCAGATTTTTTTCGGTCGCAACAGAAGAATCGTATTCCTTTGGAATAGCTGTCGTGCCGGAATCCGTACGAAAAGACACAAGGTACGCGTCATTTCCGAGCCATTTCATGGAGGAAGCATGTATTTTTGACTTGATATTGAATTCAGTGAGACAGAATTCTCCGGTTCCTCCATGTAAAAGGGGACAGAAATCACAGGGGCTTTCTTTTTCATATAATGCTTTATAACAGAGCTCTCCCAACTGCACTTTAGGTTTTAAATCCTTGGTTTTTTGACTGAGATAAAGTAATTCAAAAGTGTCCTGTTCAATGACATAGATGCAGGAATCATCGGAATCCAATACCGTATGCAGCTGCAGCTCCATTTCACTGTTCCAATCCATCATTCTGCGTTTTTGCAGGAAAATAGCCACCATTTGGGAAATCAGAGATAAGATATCCACTTCCTCTTTTGTCCAGAGGCGTAAGCCTGTACACTCATCAAAACCAATAAAGCCTGCAAGACTTTTTTCTCGCCAGAAAGCACACTGAAGTGTGGAGAATATTCCCTGATCACCTAATATTTTTCTTTGGTTTGGATGCAGTGTATTGATATCTCTGCAGTAGAAGATAGAGTTTTCACGGAATAAGGTGTGGTAATCGTCAAATTGTTTATAGCTAAGATTCTGCAGCATGTCAATCTGAGGAAGAACACCCTCATTACACCATTCGTATGTATTGGAAGTGTATTTGCCGTCCTCTGTGGACTCAAATATATAAGCTCTGCTCACATCAAACTTCCTGCCGACAATCTCCAGAATCAGATTGATCGCCTTGTCAGGATTGTCCATCCGGTATAGGGTTTTAAAAACATCAGCCAGTAAATCCCCCTGACTCTGCATCGGTCTGGATTCGGAATCAATGTGGGCACCGATAGATGAATACCCGGTCTCCTCAGGATAATAGGTGTGTTCGTTGTCATACATCATATATTTGTTTTTACCGTGGATTTTTGCCTGATACAGGGCCTGGTCCGCATGCCTGTACAGGGTTTTGAAATCATTTCCATCTTCCGGAGATACGGCTACTCCTATACTGCAGGTTACCTGGATAGGGATTTTTTCGTTTTCAAAGAGGTGGCGGATTGTTTCTGACAAATGTTCTGCCTTTTTTCGTGCTGCATCTCTAGAGGGGATATCAATCATAAAAATAACGAATTCGTCACCGCCAATGCGTCCTACGATATCGGCAGTGCGCATAAAGGATTTCATGGCGGAAGCCATTTCGGTCAGGACCACATCTCCCAGCATGTGTCCTTTTGTATCATTTATCTGTTTAAAATTGTCTGTATCTATCATAAACAGGGCGCATCTTTGATCCGGCGTAGCATCAAGCTGTTCTTTGATCCGCGTTTCTGTTTCCTTACGGTTATAGAGTCCTGTCAGGGAATCCTGTTCTGCCTGGGAACGAAGCTTATCCATGAACTGCTTTTCACCATTGATATCAAAAAGGATGCCGATAACGCTGTATGGTTTTTGGGTCTCATTGAATTGTGTCAGGGCAAGCAGCCGATACCAGCGGGATACTTTGTTCTTTCCGGGGATGCGGAATTCTGCAGCAGCGCAGATTTTTCCCCGGGATATATCTGTCCGCAGAGTGTTCAGAACAGAAATATCTTCCGGGTGAGCACAGGATAACAAATGATTTTGGAAAAGTGCTTCCATATCCCCGGCGGTATATCCTGAAAGCTGAACAAAACCGCTGTTCATCTCTTCAATAGTAAACAACTCGTCAATTCTGCATTTAAGGATACCTACCTGGAGGTTATCTGTTATCATCTGGAACTTTAGATTGGTTTGGTTCGTTATTTTTATCATTCTTATATCTCCTGAATTTCTGATCAAGAGTTCGTCCTGGAGTTGGAGAGTCCTCGATATACGTCTTAGCTCATATACATAATAATTGATAGTTATAAGTATAGCAAAGAGGAATATAAATAGCAACAGAAATAGAGAAATGTGTTGTCCCTGCCATATGAAACGCCCCGCTGTACGGCATCAGGGCCAATACAGCGGGGCGTGTATTCCAGGGGGCTGACTTCATATAAGATCAGGGATCAGAAGCCGTTCTGCTTCATGCATTCCCAGTTTTACCATTCTGGAAATGGTAAAACGGAACTCATGAATCATGAGTTCTTCCAGCTTTTCTGAAAATTGGACGGAATCCGCTTTTTCCAGGGATTGCATAAAGGTCTTATAACAAGTGATGTAGAAATCCGACGTATCATCGCCTGCTTTCCACAGACTGCGCAGGCCGTATCCCCAGAAGAGCTGCAAAAGGAGTTCTCCATAAATGGTTCGGACCGCCTCATATGGGGCAAAGTTTTTCAGCAGTTCCAAAGCGTCATAGGAGAGAAGATGGTACTGCTGCCGCGCTTCTACGGTGGCCAGCAGCGCCATGCTTTTTTGTATTCCCGCCGCATCAAGCGTCGATACCGTGATCCGGGAAACTGCCTTGCAGGACAGTGTGAGTAACTGCAGACTCTGAGCCATGTCTAAAAGACGTCTGCGTACCGCAGGTTTGGTAAAGTCGCAGTTTTCCGTTGTTTCATGGAATGGAAGAACTCTGGACCCGATCCGTTTTACGGACTTGACAGCGCCGACTCCGTTCAGAAGGGAGAGCGCACGACGTACGGTACTGACAGAGACGTTCTTCTCTTTGGAAAGCTTATTCAGGGAAGGGAGCAGCGTATTAACAGGGTAATGTCCAAGACTGATCTCTACCAGCAGATCCATTGCGAGAGAGTAGCATATCTGTGATACTTTTTTATAGGGACTCCATGTAAAAGAGAGTTTATTCTGTGACGGCAGTGTGATTCGCTCCTGATAGAATTCACACAGGGATACAGACAAATAATCCTGTGACCGGCAGATCAAATCACGGAGGGAATCCCAATCCTGCTTAAGACAGAATTCCAAAGACTGCGGTGCAAATGTATTGAGCGCGAATTCACACCAGGGATTACCGGCAACACACAGAAAAGGGGCTTCCAAAAACATGTAGACCTGCCAGAGCAGCCGGGTAAGAAGGTCATTACCCAGGGATTCATAGGCCTGCATAATATGATTAAATGCAATGAAGGGCTGCAGTCCATGGTTCTCCTTAAGTTCTTTCATGTTATTGTATATTTTTGCAGGAGCGTTTTTAAGTCCGACCCATTGTGCATGACTGAGGAGCGGCCGCAGGGATTTACTCAGATCGATCAGGGCATCTTTTCTAATGGAAAAGAAATGCTGTACATTCTGTTCAATCTCCTGTTCACTGTAATCTTTTATTACTGTAGAGCCTACGTTTTGGGACAGGGTGATATATCCCTCCTGCTCAAGCTGCAGATAAGCACTGCGTATGGTTTCCAAGGATACGAGAAAATTTTCTGTACTGTTTTCCATTGTGGGGAGAGTGTCACCAAAACGATAAGCGCCAAATTCAATGTGCGTTTTCAGGACACCGTATACGACCCGGCACCTTTCCATATCTTTTTTCACAGATTCACCTCATTTTTTGTTCATTTCGATATTGAGACAAGTATATCATGACAACGGCCAGTTTGCCATAAAAAACAAGGGAAAATGTGGTCAAAAGCCAGTGAATATTGGTAAAATATTGCTAAAAGTCTGCCGGAATACCGCCAGGTCAGTTTGTGAGGAGGCTTTCAGCCATGACAGAAGATACAGGAATTTCCATGGACCAGTTAGAGTCCATATTAGATAACTCACCAACCACAATTCTTATCAGTGCCCTGGAAAACCGTGAACTTCTTTATGCAAATAAAGAAGCACGCTCCAGGATGTCCATGGAATGTCCGGGCGGGCAAATAACCTGTTATCAGGCGTTCGGGTATGAAAAAACCTGCCCCACATGTCCGGCCGGCACGATCGGACCGGGGAAATCTTCACTCCGTGAACTGCTCCATCCGGAGAATAGGCATACTTACCGGTACGTGGGAAAAGATATTAACTGGGCAGGCCGTCCCGCGCATATTGAGTATATAACTGATATAACTGATATAAGTGAACAAAAACTCCTGGAACAGGAATTGGACCACCTTGTGAATTCTATCCCGGGAGGGATTGCCAGTTATGAGGTTCGGGACGGCTGTTATATCCCTGTCTATTTCTCGGATGGCGTCATGGCAATCTCAGGATATACCCGGGAGGAACACGATGAGATGATAAAAAATGATGCCCTGGATATTATTTATGAGACAGACCGGGAAAGGGTGAGGTCAGCCGCTGCCAAGGCACTGGAAAGCGGAGAAGTTTTAGATGTCTCTTACCGTATGCGTCATAAAAACGGCCGTCTGATCTGGATTCACTTAAATGGGCGGCGGATAGACGTATCGGCCAACACCGCCATGTTCTATGCTGTCTTCACCGGAATGTCCTCAGAAAGCAGACTGTATCAGAACATCACCAATGAGACGGCTGACAGTATCTATGTCATTGCAAAGGATTCCTTTGATCTGCTTTATATCAATGAGACTGATAATATTATTACACCCAGGCCGGACTGTCTGGGTGAAAAATGTTACACTGTGCTGTATAAAAAAGATGCTCCCTGTGAATCCTGCAGCATTCTGGCCGGAAGGCAGGAAGGAGAGGAGTGTGAAATAACCGAAGACGGAACCGAACGTATCCTATATACACGTTCCCGTGAAACGGACTGGAATGGCATCCCTGCTTATGTAAAGTATATACGTGATGTCACGGAGGAAGTCCGTACCCGCAGGGAAAAAGAACGCCTGGACCTTTATTTCCGAAGCATTGTGGAGCAATTTACAGGAGGCATCTCCATGATGGCGTATCATCAGGACGGCACAATGAAACCGGAATTTATCTCGCCGGGATTTGCCTCCATGCTCCAGCGCACCGTGGAAGAAGCCCGAAGACTGTTTGATGAGGACGTCTTTGCGGGAATTCATCTGGAAGATGTACAGAAGAACTGGATGAAACTTCAGAAATTTTTAAAGAGCGGGGAAGGGCCCTGTGAACTGATCGCCCGTATGCAGCGGAAGGACGGGAGCTATTTCTGGACCAGCAGTACATTGTCCATGCTGCCGTTAACAGATAATATAAGCAGGATATATATTGTTTATACAGATATCAGTAAGACAATAGAGAAGCAGGAACAGCTGCGGCGGCAGTATGAAGAGCAGCTTCTGCAGCATTATCATAAGACAGGGGTCAATGAACTGATTCTGGGGCACGGTAATATATCCCGGAACCGGATCGCCCAGATGAGGGATTCCACAAATTCCGGACTTGTGAAACGGTTTGGTACGCAGAGAGATACATTTTTCAAAGGACTTGCCAAAATGATCACAGATGAAGAGGAGCGGAATACATTTTTAAAAACATTCCTGAATGCCCCCCTGCTGGAGGCATTTGCCCAGAATAAAACAGAGCAGGTGATGCGCTGTTTTATCCGTCTGCCGGAGGAAAAATACGGACGTTTTGTACAGTTCAACGTTAATCTTCTGACCGGACCGGAAGCAGGTGAGGTTTTTGGAATCCTTACGGTTACGGACATTACAGATGAGACTATATCCGAACGTATTTCTCATCAGTTGTCTGTCACCAGCCATGATTTTGTGGTAGATGTAGACCTTCTCCATGATTCCTACCGTGTGTTGGCTTATAATGAAAGTGCCTCCTATCTTCCCCCTCTGCGCGGGAGCCATTCGCGGCAGGTGACGGATATGGCAGAGACCGTTGTACTGCCAAAGGACAGCAGGCAGTTCACATATGCATTGAATCCGGAAGAAATACGCCGGAGCGTAAGAAAGGGTCCTTATACGTTTACTTTTTCTACGGCAAACCGCAGAGATATCCGCATTAAAAACATGACGATCTCCTCTATTGAGCCGGTGCTGGAACGGTATTGTATGGTATGTACGGATATCACGGATTCTATACGGGAGCAGCAGGGGCTGCTGCATATGATGGCATATACCTTTGAACTTATGGGGCTTTTGGATGTCAGCAGCGGCAGTATAACTATGTACAGCAGAAAAATAGTGCTGGAAAACCTGCCGCCTGATATTGCGGAAGATTATACAGAAAGCATCGGCCTGTTTACGGAGCACGCCATTGCGGATGAGTCTTTGGAAACTGCGCAGAAGCAGTTTAATCTGGCATATATCCTCAAGCGGCTGGAGCAGGAACCATCAGGGTATGATTTTGTCGTTGCCTGCCAGTATGAAGACGGCCTTAGGTATAAGCAGTTCAGTGTGCTCTGGGGAAACAGGAACCATAATACAGTCTGCGTTGTCCGGGCGGATGTTACGGATATGATAGCGGAAGAGCGTCGTGTGAAAAAGGAGCTGGAAAAAGCACTGGCTAACGCTGAGGAAGCTAACAGGGCAAAAAGTGATTTTCTGTCTGCCATGAGTCATGATATCCGCACCCCGATGAATGCTATCTCAGGCATGACAACCCTGGCATTCTCCCATATTGCTGCAGGCCAGGGAAAACGGGGTGTTACTGTCCATTGATACAGAGAATATTTTCCATACTGCCTTTTACGGTGATGCTCTGCGGATCAATCAGATTCTGATCAACCTGCTGGGAAATGCGGTTAAATTTACACCTGCCGGCGGGAGCGTAGCGTTTCTGGCAAATGAAACTGCGCCGATAAAGGCACCAGGAAATATACGGTACAGGTTTACAGTCCGGGATACGGGAATCGGAATGAGCGAAGAATTCCTGAAGCATATTTTTGAGCCGTTTACCCGAGAGCAGACCGCAGATCGACTGGAAGGAACCGGCCTGGGACTCAGCATTGCCAAACGGCTGGTTGATTTAATGGATGGAGAAATCTCAGTGGAAAGCAGGCTGCACCAGGGGACCCGGTTTACCGTGGAACTGGAATTTGAGGAGGCAGAAAGCTTGGAGGATGTCCATGGGGAATGCGCAGAAAACGCTGACTTAGAAAAGGCAGATGTATTTGCCGGATGTCGCTTTTTGATTGCTGAGGACAATGAAATCAATGCGGAGATCCTTTGTGAACTGCTGCATATGGAAGGGGCATTTGCGGATATTAGGGAAAATGGACACCAAACCCTGGAGGCATTTAAAGCGGCAGAGCCGGGGACATATGATGCCATACTTATGGATATTCAGATGCCGGGCCTGAACGGCTATGATACAGCACGAATGATCCGACACCTGGAACGTGCCGACGCAAAGACGATCCCTATTATTGCTATGACGGCGAATGCGTTTGCGGAAGATGTCCAGGCGGCACTGGAGGCGGGAATGAATGCACATGTGGCAAAACCCATTGATATGGATATCCTGCGGTCTGCATTGGGCAGGGTTCTGAAGTCAAATCTCTCCGGTACAGGAGAGAGCGGTCCGGGAGACCCTGTGGAGGTACAGTGAACTGTTTCTCACAGGGGGAGTCTCTTGGCAGACAGGGCAGGATGCTTAGTGTTCTTCCAGACATGTTTTGTATAACCGGTGGGAGGCAAAAGTAGCAAACTTGCAGGAGGCCGCGTCACACGATGGTATCCTTTAATGAGGATAATAATTAACAACCATAAACGTCACCTGCATTTCCTGCTGATTGATATACGTGTGGCTGATGGAAGAGTCAAAGACAAAGGCCTCCCCCTCATGCAGCGTATAATCCATAATTTCTGTATGAATCACCAGTTCACCTGAAATGATATAGATATATTCCTGGGCCTTGTCCGTATGTCCGATGGAAGTGTTGGCGCAGCCTCCATCCAGTTCAACATAGAACAGCTCAAAATTTCTCACCGGTGTACTTCTGAAATAGCAGTATACCCGGTAGCCGTCTGTTTCGCCGGTCTGCATAGTGGCCTCTGAACGGCGGACAACCGTGGTTTCCTTTTCGATTCCGTCGATCAGTTTCGTATACGGCACGTTGAGTCCGCCTGCAATTTTCCATATGGTGTTAATGGTTGGATTGCTGTCCCCTTTTTCAATATCTGAAAGCATTGCTTTGCTGATGCCGGACATTTTGGACAACTGTCCCAGTGTCAGGTTGCGTTCTCTTCTGAGTTCTTTCAAATTTACAGCAATTATTTTACCTAATTCCATAAATATTCCTTTCCTGCTTGACAGATATATCGGACGGTCGTAAGATATATATAACGAAATGTTCGGTAAATCTGACGAATGTCAATTATTCTCTTATCCATTATATGAAATAAGAGCAATAAAATCAAGTTGAAAAGGAGCGGCTGTGTTATGAAAAAAAAGGCGTTTCGTGCTGCGCTGCCATACACACTTCCCATCTGTGTTGCATTTCTCTTTCTGGGAATGTCCTATGGATTTCTCATGCGGAGCAAGGGTTTTTCTTTTGTCTATCCAATGTGTATGAGCCTGTTTATCTATGCGGGGTCTATGGAGTTTGTGACAGTGGATCTGCTGCTGTCGGCGTTTCATCCGTTCTCTGCGTTTTTGCTTGCGCTTATGGTGAATGCCCGCTATCTCTTCTACGGGATACCTATGCTGAAAAGGTATAAAAACTGCGGATGGAAGAAAGTGTTTCTGATCTTCGGAATGTGTGATGAAGTGTTTTCCATCAATTGTACGGTCAACCCCCCTGAGGATGTGGACAAAGGCTGGTTTATGCTGTTTGTCACCTGGCTGGGGCAGCTTTACTGGGTTTCAGGGGCAACGCTGGGAGCGCTTCTGGGATATGTGATACACTTTGACACAAAAGGCATTGAGTTTATTATGACCGCGCTTTTCTGGGTCATGTTCCTGAATCAGTGGGAGGATAAGAAGGGACATCTGCCGGCGCTTGTGGGGCTTGGCGGTTCTTTTCTCTGCCTGTTTATCTTTGGCAGCCAGAACTTTATGCTGCCGGCTATGGTACTGATCGTATTGTGTTTTACTGCTCTGAGAGGCAGTATGATTCCGGAGGTGGAGCAATGACAGTTATGCAGAGTATTATCACGATCTTAGCGGTTGCATTGGGGACGATGCTGACCAGGTTTCTGCCCTTTGTGGTATTTCCCGACAGCAAAAACCCACCGCAGTTTATTACATATCTGGGAACGGTTTTTCCCTATGCCGTTATCGGTCTTCTGGTTGCCTACAGCCTGAAAGACTTTGTGGGTACAGGCAGCCACGGGATTCCGGAAATCCTGGCCATCCTGTTTATCACCGCAGTACACAGGTGGAAGAAAAATATGCTTCTGAGTATCAGCGCGGGAACTGTATTGTACATGTTTTTCGTGCAGGCGGTGTTTTAACGCACACCCCTCTTAAAAAAGAGAGAACCGAAAGATGATTTCTTTGGTTCTCTCTCTTTTTTGGGTATAGCGGTTACATAAGCTGTATGGAAGGCAGCAGGCGAAAGGCTTCAAAATCAAATCCGCATCTGCAAAGCGCGTCATCCGCAGCGGAAAATTTCCACACAGCCAGTTGTCCAATCGCATCCGCACATGAGAGAAAATCATTTGTCTTCAGCGTGTGGATGATCATTTCTGCGTATTCCACACATTTTCTTTGTGAATCACTCTCTTTTAACCCGGTCATTATGGGATATCCCCAGAGCATCAGTTCAAATAGTTTAAAATAAATTTCTCTTATCCCCGCGCATGGATGGTATTCTGCAATATATTTAACGATATGCAGAAGAGTAAGCTCACTGCGGTCAAAAATAAGGTCATGCTCCAAAACCTGGAGAAGTGCATTTTTACTCTGCCTGGTAAGTTTTTTCAGAAACGTCTGTGATACATCCCGGCAGGTATACTTAACCAGCTCAAGGGCCTGGATGAAAAAGGCGAGGCTGCGGCGGATGGAAGGGATGCCGCAGTCTATGGGAAGCCAGCTCTCCTCCATGGAAAAAATGCGGGTGCCTTTTCCGTTGATAGACTGCGCGGCGCCTAACTGGCAGAGCAGGCGGATCGTCCGGCGGGCAGTGCTGACAGATACACCGTAAAGTTCTGCCATTTTTTCATAAGAAGGCAGAAAGTGTGTCTCGTGGTAATGACCGAGATAGATCTGGTGCAGGATATGTGACGCCAGACTGTAGCAGATTTCCGGGCGTTCCCGGTATATGTGCCAGACGAAAGGTGTCTGTTCTTCTTTTGGTACCGGGACTGTCTGTTCGGCATAAAATTGAACCAGATGTTTCCTGTTCGTTCTCTGAAAATTCAGGAAACCGCTGTGAACGGCTTGAAAATCCTTTTCTTTACCGGAGCGGATGAGGTTCTTCAGGCTTCTGCGTATTTTATTTAAATCATATAGTTCAGAAGATCTTTTTGCCTTCAGAAAAGGCAGGCCCTGGTAAAGGGAGGACTCCCATAAAAGGTTCATGACCAGGGAATTGTTCAGCTTTTGAAGGGCGAATGAATAGAATCTCATTAAATCATCCGCTGCCAGCCGATCTGCCAATTCCAGAAGGCAGGTAAAATCCTTCTCTTCCATAAGCCGAAAGCTTTCCGTGAGCAGAGAAGAGAAAATCATTTCATTTGCCGGATAAAAGTCAGCAAAACGGTCCATACGTGTGGAGAGAAACCGGACGGCAGAAGCAGGGTCTGCATGCGACGTATTTACTTTTGTGGCTTTTCCTCCGCAGGTTATGATATATCCCTCATCCCGAAGCTGTTTCAGCGCTGTCTTGACGGTTAAGGTTGAGACACGGAAATCCCGGCTGAGTGTTTCAATGGGAGGCAGAGTGTCACCCTCTGTATAATACCCGAATTGTATGCGCATGGAATAGAATTGATAGATCAAATCAGAAAAACTCTGCCCATTGTACAAGTTTCATTCCCCTCTTTTCTTTGGCTTTTTCTCTATTCTACCATCACCACAGACGAAATTCCATAAAATGTTGCGTATTTTATTCCTGTGAACTATAATAAGATTAACATGAACAAGGTATATGTGAACATGGATGACAGGAAACAGGTGTCACATGTAAAGAGATTTTAAGGTGTGAAGTGATAAGGTATATGTCGGAAAATATGGAAAAAGACTATAAGCAGATAGAACGTCAGACAGCAGCGGATTATGAATACAGTACACTGATGCAGCTATTGGAGGTGAGTGTGAGCAAGCATCTGCTGGATGAACATTTTACGCTCATCTGGGCAAATGATTTTTATTACCAGATGATCGGATGGCCAAAGGAAGAATATGAGAAGGTATTCCACAACAGGCCGGATCTGTATTATGAAACAGACCGGGAAGAGTGGGACCGGATCACAGGAGTAGTCATGGAGACTTTAAGACGCGGAGAAAAGGGATATAAACTGGCAACCAGGATGAGGAGAAAGAGCGGGGAGCATATCTGGGTACAGTTCTCTGTCCGGTTCGCGGATGAATATGTGGACGGATATCAGGTGGGATACACAGTGATAACCAATATTGATGACATGATCCAGATGCAGAAGGAGCAGTCCGTCACATACGATAACCTTCCCGGTTTTGTGGCGAAATACAGGATCGATCAGGAACTCAACATGATCCTTCTGGAATCTAATTCCCGCTTTGCAGAATATTTCGGCAGTGAAGCGGAACGCGGGGAAAACAGTGTATATCAGAGGAATATAAGGGACAATAAGGAAGCTATCTGGGGGCAGAGAGAAAACATTCTGGCCGGAAAGCCTCTGCATTTTACCATGTATGTAAAAAACAGGGAGGGGCAGAAGCTCTGGCTGCAGGTAAATGCTGCCTGTGTGGGCTGGCAGAAGGGCTGTCCTGTCTATCTGGTCATCTTTATAGATGTGACGGACATTACGGAGCTGAGGGAAATGCAGAAAAAACTGACGGAACAGACCGTGGCCCTTCAAAACGCTTTAGAGGAGGCTGAGAAGGCAAATATGGCAAAGTCTGACTTCCTTTCAAGAATGAGCCACGATATCCGTACGCCTATGAATGCCATTCTTGGCATGACAACCATCGCCGGATCCCATATCCATGACCCGGAGCGGATTCGGGACTGCCTTGGGAAGATCACAGTCTCCTCTAAGCTGCTGTTAAGCCTCATCAACGAAGTGCTCGATATGTCCAAAATCGAGAGCGGACGCATTGTGCTTGCGGAGGAGGAAGTCAATCTGGCTGAGCTGGTGCACGGTGTGGTGACTATGGTGCAGCCGCAGATCCACAGCAAAGACCTTATCTTCAAAACATATGTCAATAACCTTACCCATGAGATCGTGGTCAGTGATATGCAGCGTCTGCAGCAGCTCGTTCTGAATCTTCTGTCCAATGCGGTCAAATACACGCCGCCCCGTGGCAGCGTATATATGGAGATCAGAGAAACGCCTTCGGATAAGAAGAATATGGCTTTCTATGAATTTGTGGTGTCAGACACGGGAATTGGGATGAAGCCTGAATTTTTATATCGGATCTTCGAGCCCTTTGAGCGGGCGGATGATGAAAAAATCCAGTCCATCCAGGGGACCGGTCTGGGGCTGTCCATCTGTAAGAGCATCGCGGAACTCATGGGAGGTACCATCCATGTGGAAAGTACATATGGGAAAGGCAGCAGATTTGCAGTATCTGTCTGTCTGCAGATCCAGGAAGAGCAGACGGATGAGCGTGTGCTGGAAGGACTGCCCGTGCTGATCGTGGACGATGATGAGTTTATCTGCAGAAATACCTGCGAGCGTCTGGCAGAGTTCGGGCTGAAGACAGACTGGGCTTTAAAGGGCAGGGAGGCGCTTGAGAAGATAGAACAGGCAGGGAAGTCAGGAGAAGACTACTTTGCCGTAATCATAGATTACAAAATGCCTGACATGGACGGCATAGAGACTACCCGGAAAATCCGCAGGCAGGCCGGCCGGCAGCTTCCGATCATCATGATCTCTGCCTACGACCTGTCAGAACAGATGGATGAGGCGAAAGAGGCGGGGGCCAATGGCTTCATCACAAAACCCCTGTTCTGTTCCAGGCTGATCTACAAGCTCAAGCAGTTTGCGGACGGGAACTGTCAGGAGGCGGATTCCGGGCCGGTGATCCGCGGTTCCTATAAAGGGAAAAATGTGCTTCTTGCGGAGGATAATGAACTGAACCGGGAGATCGTAGCAGAGATCCTCACAGACGCAGGCGCTTTCGTGGATACCGCAGAAAACGGAAGAGCTGCTGTTGAGAAGGTGCGTCAGTCAGAGGAAGGCTTCTATGACCTGATCTTCATGGATATGCAGATGCCGGTCATGGATGGATGTACGGCGGCTGTGAAGATCCGTGGGCTTCCGCGGCAGGATGTGGGGGCAATGCCGATCATCGCCATGACTGCCAATGCCTTTGCCGATGACCGTCAGAAAACCAGGGAAGCCGGAATGAACGGGCATCTGGCAAAGCCCCTGGATATGGAACAACTGCAGTTGGTACTGGAAAAATGGCTTTCCTGAAAAAAGCGCTTTCCATTATGAAAGAACAAAGATATAATGGAACGTAGATACAGAAAACGGCCAAGGGGATATCTATATGAAGAAAAATGTACTGCTGCGGACTAATTTTCTTGTTTGTATTGTTATTGTCATAGGTTTTGTGGTGACATCAGCTATCAGCTACAAATCCAATCAGGGAATTTTCCGAAAGGATATTGAAAGTGTATCGAGACTGACATCTGAAGGTATCTACCATCAGATAGACACCATTTTTACAAAGCCTATCAATATTTCACTGACCATGGCTAATGACAGCCTGCTGAAGGATTTTCTGGAAGGGGAAGAAGAGCATTTGGGAGACCGGGATTTCATTGACACCATGCGGGATTATCTGAACACTTACAGGGATAAGTATGGATATGACTCTGTGTTCCTGGCTTCCGTGAAAACAAAAAATTACTATTATTATAACGGGCTGGACCGGGTCCTCCAGGAAGGAGATCCGGAAAATGTATGGTTCTACAGTTTCCTGGAACAGGACACCGATTATGGGATACAGATCGATAATGACCAGGTAGAGGGAGCCGGTAATGAGGTTACGGTCTTCATCAACTGCCGCATCACAGACGGGGACGGAGACGTAATGGGAGTGGTAGGCGTGGGTTTCCGCGTGGATTCGCTCCAGGCTCTGCTTCAGGGGTATGAGAATGATTTTGGTGTCAATGCCTATCTGGTGGATGAGGAGGGGAATGTTGAGATTTCCGGTACTTATACCAGGTTTCAGGGGGACAGCAATCTGTTCGAGGGATGTGCCTTTGCCAAGCTTAAGGACACCATTCTGGGCAGCCGTGAAGGAACCCAGAATCTGTGGTATTCATCAAAGAAAAGCAGTGGGTATGTTGTCAGCCGTTTTATTGAAAATCTGGGCTGGTACCTGATCATAGACCATGATACAACGAAGCTTAATGAGAGACTGTCGCTGCAGCTTTTAAGGGAAATGACGATCGTGGTAATAACCATCTTACTTGTCCTTATAACGATCACCTCCGTTATACGCAGGTATAATAAGAAAATCATAGAGCTGACTGTGAAAGCGGAGAAGGTGCACCAGGCAGTGTTTAAGGAGGCTACGGAACAGCTTTACGAGAATATCTATGAGTTTGACATTACCCATAACCAGGCAGCCAGTGAAGCTACCTCCGCATATTTTGAAAGTCTGGGGGCACCGCCGGACATACCCTTTGACAAGGCCCTGGGCATCATTGCCCAAAAGCAGATCAAGGAGGAATACCGGGAGGGATATATCCGTACCTTCCATCCGGACAACGTGCTGGAAGCCTTTGAGAACGGAAGAGACAATCTGCAGTATGACTTCATGATCACCACAGACGGAGAGACGTATTACTGGATGCGCATCACTGCCCACATTTTCCGCTGGCAGGAAGATAACTCTGTGCGGATGCTGGTGTACCGCCAGAATATTGATGAGCAGAAGCGGCATGAGCTGTACATGATGGAACAGATGCAGAAGGATTCCCTGACGGGCCTGTACAACAAAGTGGCTACACAGGAGCATGTGCGCAGGATGCTGGAACAGGGGCCGGATCAATTGTTTGCCTTTTTTATCCTGGATATTGACTATTTCAAAGAGGTCAATGACCGACTGGGGCATGCGGCGGGAGATAAAGTGCTTGTGGAATTTTCCGGGACTCTTGCAGGACAGTTCGGGAAGGATGCTGTCGTGGGCCGCATCGGAGGAGATGAATTTATTGCGTTTTTGTCCGTCACCGGTGCAGAGATGGCAAAAGAGCATGCCGGGGAACTGATACGGGCACTCAGAAACAGGACAGAGGGAGGTGTCAGCATCACTGCCAGCATCGGCGTGGTCCTGGCAGTGGGTAAGGAAACGGATTTTGAGACACTTTACAAGAAAGCGGACTTTGCGTTATATAAGGCAAAAAGACAGGGCAGAAACAGATATGTGATAGCAGCGGCAGACGATGAGAACAAGTAAAAGGAACAGACAGGGTATGGAAACAAAAAAGAATATATTGATCGTGGAAGATGATCTGAAACTGAATAACGGCATCCGCCTGGCGCTGAAAGGACAGGAGTACCATTGCCTGCAGTGTGATTCTGTCCAGGCGGGAAGAACTGCAGTTGATAAAGAGAAGATAGATTTGATTCTGCTGGATATTAACCTGCCTGACGGTAACGGGCTGGATTGGCTGGTGGAGATTCGGCAAAAAAGCCAGGTGCCGGTCATCCTGATCTCAGCAAATAATATGGAGATGGATATTGTCACAGGCCTGAAGCTGGGCGCCAATGACTATATCACAAAACCATTCAGCCTGATGGTGCTCCGCGCAAGGATAGAAGTCCAGTTGAGGGAGACAGAGACGGAAAACCCGGAGACCTATCAGACAGAGCATTATGCCTTTGACTTCCGAAAGATGGATTTCCGTGTGGACGGCACCTCTGTGGAGCTGAGCCGAACGGAACAGAGGCTTTTAAGAAAACTGGTGGAAAATCCCGGTGTGGTACTGTCCAGGGAGACACTGACAGATGAAATATGGTCCGGTGATTCAGAGTATGTGGAGGAACACGCCCTCACGGTGGTGATCAAACGGCTGCGGGGAAAACTGCGGGAAGCAGAGCATGAAAACGCTTATATCAGGACAGTCTATGGTATCGGCTATGTGTGGGAGCGGCAGGAAAAGGGTAAAAGAGCATGAATACAACTATGATCACAGGAATCTGTGTGTGCATCATCCTCTGTCTTCTGGCAGCGCTTGCTCTCGTCCTTGCAGCGTGCAGGGCACGGGAGAAAAAACTGCTGAAACGTCTGCAGGAAATGTTGGAGGATGCGGCAGCAGGAACCTTTTCAGAGGGAAAGCTGGAGGATACGAAAATGTCAGAGCTGGAGAGCGCCATGTGGCGTTTTCTAAATGACAGCCGGTTATCCTCCGTTTCTCTTGCCGCACAGAAGGAGCGCATACAGTCCCTGATCTCTGACATATCCCATCAGACCGTCACACCTATTGCAAATATAAAAATTTATGGGGAGCTGTTAAAAGAACAGCAGGAAAAGTGGAAAGCCGGAGACCGCTCCGTTCATGAAGATTTTGCAGAGGAGATCGACGCAGTCATAGAGCAGGTGGACAAGCTGGATTTCCTGATCGAGTCCCTGGTGAAATTATCGCGCCTGGAAAACGGTATCCTGGAACTGGAACCACGAAAATGCTGTATCCGGAAGGTCTTGTCTGCTGCAGACAGACAGTTTTCCAAAAAGGCACGGCAAAAAGGAGTCACCCTTATGATTGAGGATTCCACGGAAGAGGCAGTGTTTGACCTGAAGTGGACCATAGAGGCTGTGGGAAATATCATAGACAATGCGGTAAAGTATACGCCAAAGGGCGGCAGTGTATCGGTGCGCGTTCTCCAATATCCCATGTTTCTTCGGCTGGATGTGGCGGATACGGGAATCGGGATCGCGGAGCAGGAACAGGCATCCGTCTTTACACGTTTTTACCGTTCCAGAGCAGTGTCCGGACAGCCGGGCGTGGGGATTGGGCTTTATTTTGCCAGAGAAGTGATCAAAAGAGAAAAGGGATATATCAAAGTTTCCTCAGAACCCGACAAAGGTTCTACATTTTCTGTATTTTTGCACAGGGGATAATGTGTCAGAACTGATATATTTCTGACACCGGCTGGAAATATTCTTATGGTATAGTCTGTATTGTAATGATACAGGCTATTTTTCGTTGTACGGGAAAACCATCGGAGGGAGAACAATATGGTGATTTTACAGGCAAAAAATTTAAGAAAAGTATACGGCAGCGGGGAGTCGGAGGTGGCAGCACTGGACGGTGTGAACCTGTCAGTTGAAAAAGGAGAATTTCTGGCTATCGTCGGGACCTCCGGCAGCGGAAAATCCACACTTCTGAATCTGCTGGGCGGTCTGGATGTGCCCACAAGCGGAAGCGTGGTCATGGACGGAAAACAACTGGAGCTGCTCAGTGACGATGAGCTGACCATTTTCCGCAGAAGAAAGATAGGATTTGTCTTCCAGCAGTTTAATCTGATCCCCATGCTGAATGTGTGGGAGAATATCATTCTGCCCCTGAAGCTGGATAACAAGAGAGTGGATAAAAGGTATATCCGGGATATCATTGATATTCTGGGGCTGGAGAAAAAGTGTGACAGCCTGCCGGGACAACTCTCCGGCGGGCAGCAGCAGCGGGTCTCCATTGCAAGAGCCATGGCGATCAAGCCCTCCGTGATCCTGGCAGATGAACCCACCGGAAACCTTGACTCCAGGACCAGCCAGGACGTGCTTGGCATCCTGAAGGTGACAAGCGAACAGTACCGCCAGACCATGGTTATGATCACTCACAATGCAGAGATCGCGCAGATGGCTGACCGTATTGTCCGCATTGAGGACGGAAAAATCGTGATGTGATGGGAGGGATACCAATGGAAATAAGAGAAAAGACGGACAGCAGAATGTGTCTGCGGCACCGGTTTATGAAGAGTTATAAGAAGAACACGCTGGCATTATTCTCCTGTTTTGTACTGAGCATAATACTTATCACATCCCTTTTGATCCTGGTCCATACGAATCATAAGATGGAAAATATACAGGGGAAAATGCTTTTTACAGATGCAGACTGCAGTATATCTGAGATTGACAGCAGTCAGGTGGAAATGCTGGCGTCCGACCCGGAGCTGGAGTGGTATGCGCTGAGACAGCTGCAGTATCAGGAATATCAGAAGGATTCCCCGGATAATCATCTGGACAGAGGGGATGACCGGTACATCACACTGACAGCAGTTGTGGAAAAAGGGCGTCTGCCGGAGGCGGAAAATGAGATTGTAGCAGAGCGGTGGGCGCTGTTAAATATGGGAATCGAGCCTGTATGCGGGGAAAAAATAGAGATATATGATGAGAAGGCCGGCCGCACGGAGGTATGTAACCTGGTGGGGATACTGTCCGATGTGCCGAGTAATAAAAAATACGGGGTCAAAATGCTCTACGCGCCCATAAAGTCTGAAGGGGAAGACAATTATTCCGTATTTGTCCGCTTCAGGGATGGGATAACTTATGAGAAAAAGGTGGACGCTGTCTGCCGGGAACTGGGTATCGAGAAAAAGCAGGTAAAGAAATGTCCGGGGCGGGAAGATCTGCCGGGATTATGGCTTACGGATCTGAAGTTTATCAGTGTTCTGCTGGTGATCACCATGATCATTTTTTACGGTATCTTTCAGATTACCATGATGTCCAGGAGAAATCCCTACGGCATTCTCAGGGCCATAGGGATGCAGTCCGGGCAGCTAAGAAGGCTTATTTTATCAGAATTGTATGAGATATTCCTCTTCAGTATTCCGATGGGGGGAATCCTGGGAACCGCCGCAGCGCTGCTCATTTCCCAATTGTCAGGAGACAGCAGCCAGGAAATTTATCTGAATAATGAAAAGGTATCCTTTGCACCGGTGATTCCTTTCCTGCAGATTGGAATCTGTCTGGCCGCCATAGCGCTGCTCATCGGTATTGTGGGGTATTTTACAGGAAAGAAGATCGTGCGGGAACCGGTGCCGGATTTGATCGCCAATTATGGCAACAAGGAGAAAGACAGTGTCTTTTCCATGAGGCATTTTCATTGGAAAAAGGACGGGGACAGACACGGAAGGACCTATACGCTGTATTCTCTTGGAAATAAATATATATTGAAAGAGAAGAAGACCTCCGTATTTGTAGTGCTGACTATATGTGCCGGTGTGACATTGTTTACGGGCCTGGCCTACCAGAAGAATATAGCACAGCACTACCGGGAAGATACCGCGGAAATGTATTATTTAAACGGGCAGTATGAGATGGGAACACTCAGCATAGGAAGTGCATATGATGGGGTTTCCAGGGAGACTGCCGGGGAAATCGCGTCCCTGGATGGAATACGCAGTGTAAAAACACAGTCAGGGATTCCGGTCCGGGTGGTTGATGATAAAGAGGTGAAACGGAACGACACATATTATGATGAGATGAACGAGGCGGTTCTTGAAAATCGGCATTATCCCCTAGCCGGAAATGACGGTACGGACCAGATCTATAAATCAGTCCTGTATGGGTATAATAAAAACGCGCTGGCAGAGCTTAAGAAGTATGTCATAGACGGAGAATTTGACGAGAACGGGCTGAAAGACAATGAGGTCATCCTTTCCGTTCTGCATATGGATGACACAAAAAAGAAAAATAAGTACCCCGGCAATTATAAGGAGGGGACTCCGCTTATGCAGTACCGGGCAGGGGATGAGATCCGGATAAAATATCGTCAGGATTTTGATACGAATCATATGGCCTATGAACAGCTGACAGATACGGATGGCAGTTATAGCTATAAGACGTATAAGGTGGCAGCAATCGTTTCTTTTGCGTACATGTATGACTGTAATATCACGGTGTATCCGCTTTTGATCACCAGTGATGACCAGGTGGAAAAACTCTGTCCGGACAGTCATATACAGCGCATGTACATGGACGGGGAAGAGAATCTGACAGAGGATGACCGGGAACAACTGGAGAGACGGCTGATCCGGCTTGGCAGCCGGTTTCAGGGAATCTCCACCCGGAGTATGATGTCAGATATCCGTAAAAACGAGATGCTTTTCAGAAAACAGATGGTATATGTGGTGGGCATTGCGGTAATCTCTTTTATCCTGGTACTGATCAATGTGACCAACAACCTAAACTACCGGATGAAAATCAGAACCCAGGAAATCTGTATGCTCCGCGCCATAGGCATGAGTGTGAAAATGATCCGCCGTATGATGATATTCGAAAATATCATGCTTGGGGTTTTCGGTGTGGCTCTGGCGTATCTGGCTTCTGTTCCGGTACTGAGATACCTCTATGGACAGTCGGATATGAGGGCTTTCGGGCACGGGTACCACTTTGATTATACGGCATTCTTTGGTATTTCCTTCATGGCAGTTCTGCTTTGTATTCTGCTGGCCGGCCGTTTATCAAAGGATTGGAAGACGAAAAAAATCATGGAACAGATGAACAAGGTGGAATAGAAGGAGTCAGGAATGGTTATCTGCAGAATGGGAATGATAACATAGAATATTATTCTCTGGAGGTAGATTATGAATAAAATCAGTACAAACAGCCTTATGTCATTTGAACGGTATCTGACAAAAGAAGAAAAAAGCCGGGCCACGGTTGAAAAGTATCTGCGGGATGTCCGTTCCTTTTTCAGATTTTCAAATACAGGCAGCATCAGCAAAGAACAGATGATTGCCTATAAAGAATATCTGACTGACAGGTATGCACCGGCCAGTGTAAATTCCATGCTGATCTCACTTCATAGTTTTCTGCGCTATATTGGACAGCAGGATTGTTGTGTGAAATTATTGAAAATACAGAGACAGATTTTTGCCAAGGAAGAAAAAGAACTGAGCTGTCAGGAATATCAGCGTCTTGTAAAAGCTGCTGGAAATACACGGCTGTCTTTTGTTCTGCGGACCATATGCGGTACCGGAATCCGTGTCAGTGAACTGGAGTATATTACAGTGGAGGCAGTTCGGGAGGGAAAAGCTGTAGTAAGCTGTAAAAATAAAACGCGTGTTATTTTTATCCCTGCCACAGTACAGAAGATACTGTCAAAGTATATTAAAAAATCCTGTCTCAAGACAGGCAGTGTATTTATTGGAAAAAATGGAAAACCTCTAAATCGTAAAAATATCTGGAGAGATATGAAAGGATTGTGTTCAAGGGCAGGTGTAGCCAGATGTAAGGTGTTTCCGCATAATCTCCGCCATCTATTTGCCCGGACTTTTTATCGGGTTGAAAAGGACATCGTGCGGCTGGCTGATCTGCTTGGACACAGCAGTATCAATACCACCCGGATCTACACGATAGAAAACGGCAGGCTCCACAGGGATTGCCTGGAACGCGTACAGATATGTCTCATGACATAATGTCAATTATGTCTCCGATAATAAAACACCTACATAGATTTATACGGTATTTATTATAACACAGGTAAAATAACAGCTCAACAAAATACAACAAAAACCTGAATCATTCGTCTCAAAAATAAAAAAGAGCACAAAAATAAAGCCGCAGGGATCAAAAAAAACACGGCGTTGTTTCTGTGTCCTTTTTTATAAAGTTCGTGGCTGTAGGTTACGAAAAAAGTTTCTGATAGGAACCGCTTGATGACATAATTGACATTATGTATCCAGGTATAAAATGCCATAAATTTTTTGAAAACCGGACTGCAGATTGTGTACAGCCCGGGCAGTCAGGAGAATCATATGGCGTCTGGTAATTATAAGAAACAAACATGGGATGAGTGGTATGGATGCGCAAAGGCTTATTATGAAGAAAAGGGGAATCTGCTTGTGCCTGGCAGATATAAGACAATGGATGGCTACAGTCTGGGACGTTGGATTGAAAGGCAGCGTGCCCGCTATAACGGACTTCATGACAATATGATCCATACCGATGAGGTGATTGCTTTAGAGAAGATTGGCATGGTATGGAAACTGGAGAACAGACTTTCATGGGAGCAATGGATATATATGGCAGAGAATTATTACCTGCAATATGGAAATCTGGAAGTGCATACTGCCTTTACTGTGGATGGGTATAGGCTGGGTTACTGGGTGAGAGAGCAGAGAAAAAAGCGCAAGGCCGGAAAGCTCACAAAAAAACAGGTACAGGACCTGGAACACTGCGGCATGGTCTGGAGCTGTTATAAAAGAAATGACTGGTTTTACTGGTATACACTGGCAGCGGAATATTACCGGGTACATGGCAGTCTATTGGTTCCATTAAAGTATACGACAGAAAACGGGGATAAACTTGGCAAATGGATATCTGTTCAGAGAGAACGGCGAGCCGGTGTGAAGGGAAGGAAATCTTTGGATATAGGACAGATTCAGGCATTAGACAGGATCTCTATGGTTTGGAGACTATAGTTTCCGGGCATCTGCTTTGCGGCAGAATGCCCGGTTGCTTTTTCTTTATTCGGAGACTGACTGCAGAGAGGCAAGAATGCTCTCTTTTAGTTCCTCCAGCTTTTCCATGGAATCCCCCTTAAGAGCGGATTTGATGGTAACTGCAGGTTCCAGCAGCTTCATCTGTTTCATTTCTTCCAGCAGTGCTCTCATTTGTTTGGTGCTGGTCGGTGCCCAGGTACCGTTTTCTATCAGTCCGATGGTGCGGTTCTGCAGATTCAGTGCCTTCATATCATGGAGCAGATTCAGTGCTGCCGGATAGATGCCGCCGTTGTAAGTAGGCGACGCGATCACCAGATGGCTGCAGCGGAAGGCCTCCGCGATCAATGTGGAGACATGGGTGTTGGAGATGTCATAAACGGCTAGATTTCTGACACCTGCCTCCGCCAGTCCGGCGGCCAGGATATCGGCTGCATTTTCCGTATCTCCATACATGGAAGCGTAGAATACGGCAACCGCCTTTTCCTCCGGCTGATAGCTGCTCCAGTGTGCGTATTTATCCAGAAGATATTCCAGGTTTTCTCTCCAAACAGGACCGTGGAGCGGGCAGATCATACGGATATCAAGACCTGACAGCTTCTTCAGCGCGGATGTGACCTGAACCCCGTATTTTCCCACAATATTACTGTAATACCTGCGCGCGTCAGGCAGCCAGTCTTTGTCAAAGTCCACCTCATCGCTGAACAGATGGCCGTTCAGGGCACCGAAGCTTCCGAAAGCGTCTGCGGAGAAAAGAATCTTCTCGCTCTCCTCGTAAGTTACCATGACTTCAGGCCAGTGAACCATGGGTGCAAAATAAAAACGAAGTGTGTGTGCGCCGAGAGAGATGGAATCATTTTCCTTCACCGTTATGGTCTTTCCCTCCATATCCATATCGTAAAACTGCTTTGCAAATGCCAGAGTTTTTGCATTTCCCACAATTTTCAGGTCAGGGAAACGCAGCAGCAGCTCTTCAATGTTGGCGCAGTGGTCCGGCTCCATATGGTTGATCACCAGATAATCCAGAGGACGTCCGTCCAGAACATAATAAATATTTTCCAGGAACTGATGGGAGATGGAGGCATCCACAGTGTCAATCAAAGCTGTCTTTTCATCTGTGATCAGGTAGGAGTTGTAAGAAACACCCCGCGGTATGGGAAACAGATTTTCAAAAAGTGCCAGCCTGCGGTCATTGCCGCCAACCCAGCTTATTGTGTCGTTCAGTTTTCGCGTGCAGTGCATAAGTGATTGCTCCTTTCGTAGAGAAACAGCCCGCCGCCATAGGTGTGACGGCGGCAGATAAAATATGTATTTTTTTATATGTTAGAATTTTCTAACCTATAAAAGGATATAACATTTTTATGTAAAAATCAATAGAATCAGAGATACAACTTTATTTGTACATTCATATCTCAGACAGAAGTAAAATGTGGTATACTGAAAATAGAAAATACAGGTTTTACAGACTGAGAGTATGGGAACAGAAAGGAAGGGCAGCAAAATGGAGATAATACAGAGAAACATCCTGATCATTGCAGTTATCATTTTGATCGCAGCCCTTCTATGGGCAGCTTACCAGTATATTAAATTTTACAGAACAGAACATCTGGTATGCCCAAAGTGCGGGTATTGCTGGAAGCCTCCTGTGCTAAAGATGATTTTATCCGTCAATGCAGTGGAGGGAAAGATCATCCGGTGTCCGAAATGCGGCTCCAAAGAATATATGGAGCCTGAAAAAGACGTGAAGTAAAAAGAAGGGAGATTCTCTATGGGAATGATTAGCTATGATTCGTATCTGAAACAAATATTCCTGGGAAATATACTGCTCATCGTCTGCTGTGCATTTTATCTGGCGTGGTGGATGCTGGCGTTTCGGCCGGAAAATGCCGTTAAGGGGATGAAATCAGGATGGCTGCTGATACCCGCAGCGGTGTCCGGTATCCTCTCTGTTGTCGTGATATTAAGAGGGATGGGGGTTGAAAACCGCAGCAGGGAACTGTTCTCAGACAGTATTGTGCTGTGGGGCGGAATCGCGGTTTATTTCCTGCTGACGGCAGTTACTTTATTTTTCTTTCAAAGACCGGTGACTACAGAACTGATACTGATCGTAGGCTGGGTCATGCTCACGCTGGCTGAGATCAATGCTCTGTACGCTTACCAGAGCTTCACATGGGGAATTGCGGCTGTTTTTATAGCGGTGACCGGTATCGCGGCAGTCATCAGCCTGATTTGTTATGTGCGCTATTATCATCTGGACAGCAGGGCCGGCTTTTATGACGGGATGGTGCCTCTTTTGATGGCAGCACTGGTCATGCTGGGGCTGACAGTTGTCATGGCTGTCCGCAGATAGGAGGATTTCCTGATATATCCATTTGCTTTCTGAAAAGAAGTCTGTTATACTGGTATGTAGTTAGTGACGACTAACTATACGTGGTATTTCCCGCACATATTTTTTACACAAAGAGATAAAAGCAGCGGGAATGATTTGACACCATGCAGACCATAATAAAACCAGAAAACCACAATATAAAGGAGGCAATATATGTCATTGATCAACAAAGAAATCGGAGATTTTACAGTCCAGGCCTATGTGGACGGAGATTTTAAAACAGTATCCAAGGCGGATGTGCTTGGAAAGTGGAGCGTATTTTTCTTCTATCCTGCGGATTTCACTTTTGTGTGCCCCACAGAGCTGGAAGACCTGGCAAATAAATATGAAGAATTTAAAGGGATCGGATGCGAGATCTACAGTGTATCCTGTGATTCGCATTTTGTGCATAAGGCATGGCATGACGCGTCCAAGACCATCAAGAAAATCAAGTATCCCATGCTGGCAGACCCCACAGGCGCTCTGACAAGAGATTTTGAAGTAATGATCGAAGCGGACGGTATGGCGGAGAGAGGAAGCTTCATTGTGAACCCGGAAGGCAGGATCGTGGCATATGAAGTGATTGCCGGAAATGTGGGAAGAAACGCAGATGAACTGTTCCGCCGTGTCCAGGCGTCCCAGTTTGTAGCCGAACACGGCGACCAGGTTTGCCCGGCGAAATGGCAGCCCGGAGCAGAAACCCTGAAACCAAGCCTTGACCTGGTCGGACTGCTCTGATGAATGCTGTAAAAGCAGAGGAGAATCTATATGATCTGGCGGTTGTGGGCGGCGGTCCTGCCGGCCTTACTGCCGCTCTGTATATGGCACGGGCAAAGTACAGGGTTTTAGTTCTGGAAAAAGCGGAGATCGGAGGCCAGATCACCATAACTGCGGAGATTGTAAATTATCCGGGTGTTGTAAAAACAAGCGGAAAAGAGCTGACAGAGAATATGCGCCGCCAGGCTGAGAATTTCGGTGCAGAGTTCGCCGCGGCTGAAGTGCTTGCCATGGAGCTTACGGGTGATATCAAGATTCTCCGCACCACAAAAGGGGAATACAGAGCCCTTGGTGTGATCCTGGCAACCGGCGCGAATCCGCGCAAGCTGGGATTCAAAGGAGAGCGGGAGTTTCAGGGCAGAGGCGTTGCTTACTGCGCTACCTGTGACGGGGAATTTTTCTCCGGCCTTCATGTCTTTGTGATCGGCGGCGGATTTGCCGCTGTGGAGGAAGGGATTTTCCTGACCAAATATGCGAAAAAAGTTACCATAGTTGTGCGGAAAAATGAATTTTCCTGTGCCAAAATGGTTTCTGACCAGTTGGAAAACTATGGGAATATAGAAGTGCTCTTTGAGACAGAGCTTTTGGAGGTGGGCGGCCAAGATATAGTCACCTACGCCAGATTCAGAAATAACCGGACACAAAAAGAGTGGGTCCATGAAGCGGGGGACGACCCGGGCTTCGGTGTCTTTGTATTTGCCGGGTATGTGCCGAATACAGATTGGATCGGACCGGAAGTAAAAAAGGATGCCCATGGGTATCTGCTCACAGATCATGACCAGAAGACAAATCTGGACGGTGTCTACGCAGCGGGAGACGTGTGCGTTAAGAACCTGCGCCAGGTCGTGACCGCTGTGTCCGATGGGGCAGCCGCCGCTGCCTCCCTGGAAAAAGTGGTATCTGAGCTTCATGCAAAGCTGGGCATCCCGGAATTGGTTTCCGAAAGAAAAGTGCAGCAGCCGGAAAAGGCAGAGCTGTCTGGGAAGGCAGAATCATCTGTAAAGGCAGAGCTGTCTGGGAAGGCAGAATCATCTGTAAAGACAGAGCTGCCTGGGAAAGCAGAAACCGCTGCGAAGACAGAGCTGTTCGGAAAGACAGGATCACCTGCAGCGGCAGAGAATAGCGGCGATGGATTTTTAAGCAGCCAGGTCAGAGAGCAGCTGCAGGGTGTCTTTGCAAAGTTCAGTCAGCCTGTACTTCTAAAAGCCTGGCTGAACGAGGAACCTCTGTCAGGAGAGATCACAGGATTTCTCCGGGAGCTGGAAGGAATGAGCGATAAGCTGACCTGGAAAAAGGCGGAAGCCGGGGAATCGGCAGAAGGCCGAATCCTGCCCTCCATAGAGCTGTGTTATCCGGACGGCAGAAGCAGCGGTATCCAGTTTCACGGTGTGCCGGGGGGCCATGAATTTAATTCCTTTGTCATTGCCCTTTACAATGTTGCCGGACCGGGCCAGGAGATTCAGCAGGAGATCAAAGAGCAGATTGAAAAGCTGGACCGCCCGGTCAATCTAAAGGTGCTGGTCTACCTCTCCTGTACCATGTGCCCGGATACAGTCATGGCCGCCCAGAAAGCGGCGGCTGTATCCGAATATGTGGAAGCGGAGATGTTCGACCTGGCCCATTTCCCGAAACTCAAAGAAAAGTATAAGGTGATGAGTGTGCCCTGTATGATCCTCAATGATGAGAAGGTTTTCTTTGGAAAAAAAGGAATCGGAGATCTTGCGGCGATTCTCAGTGAGAATGGGAACTGAACCGTATGACGGAGAGCAGAAAATGCCGAGAGGACGTTTTCTGCTCTTGTTTTGGTGCACAAAAGACCATAATATTACAGAAAACCACCTGGTAATGCCTTTTAAATTAAGTTATAATATATTTATTAAGGTACACAGGAGGTTGGTATGCCTAATTTGATCAAACAAGAAAAATTTTCAGCCGGTGTTTTTCTGGACCTGCTGTCCGAGACAACGGATGACTACCTGTATATGTGGGATATTCAGCACGGGACCTTTTACATATCGGAAAATGCATATGAAGATTTTCAGATTGACCGCAGTATAGAGGAAGATGTGGTCTCTGTATGGGGGAGCGTCATGGTGGCTGAGGATCTGAAGCTCTGGCTTGAGGACCTTAAGCTTATACAGGACGGTGCCAAGGAATATCACGATATGGAGTACAGGGTCTACAAGAAAACAGGACAGATCATATGGGTGTCGTGCAGGGGCAAGGTGAAGACCGATGAACAGAACAGGCCCCTTTTTATGATGGGCAGGATTTCCAATATCGGAAAACAGAACAAATTCGACAATGTGACAGGCCTTATGAACAGAAACCAGTTTGAACATGATATCTGCCAGATCTTAAAGTGCGGAAAGCATATGCAGGGCGTTATTGTGGTGCTGGATATTGATAACTTTAAAAATATCAATGAGAAGTACAGCTATGCTTTTGGTGACAGGGCGCTGAACCTGATCGCCACCCGTATTTCCGAACTTCTGCCTCCGGGCTGTCAGATGTACCGCCTGGACGGGGATGAGTTCGCTTTTCTGATGGAAGGCGGGACGAGGGAGGGCATCCGGGAGATTTACGAGAATATCCAGATGTTTGTGGCAAACCATTTCACGGTGGACGGGCAGACGCTGCTCATATCCATCTCCGCGGGAGCCTGTATGATTCCGGGAGACGGAAGAACCTACCAGAAATTGTTCCGGCACGCGGAAAACGCAGTGGAGATTGCGAAAATGAACGGAAAGAACCAGCTTGTGTTCTTCTCCCGGGAAATGTATGACAGGAAGCGTAAGATCATGGAGCTGCAGGAGAGCCTGCACGCCTGTGTCAATCATGGATGCAATGAATTTGAGCTGTATTACCAGCCTCAGGTTGACACAGAAGACCAGAGGGTTGTGGGGGCGGAAGCCCTGCTGCGCTGGCACTCCCCGAAGCATGGGGAGGTTTCACCTATGGAATTCATCCCTCTTCTGGAGGAGAACCACCTGATCATCCAGGTAGGAAAATGGGTCCTGGAGGAGGGCGCAAAGCAGTGCCGGGAGTGGCAGAAATATGACCCGGATTTCACCATGAGCATCAATGTGTCTTATATCCAGCTCAAAGAAAATGCGCTGCTGGAATATCTGAAAAATGAGCATGTTCCCAAAGTATCCGCAAAGAATCTGATTCTGGAGCTGACAGAGAGCTGCTGGGTGCCCAATCTGCATTTTCTGAATCAGGAGTTTAAGGATATGCATGACATGGGGTACGGAATCGCCATAGATGATTTTGGGACCGGATACTCCTCCCTGAGCCATTTGAAAGAGCTTCCGGCAAATGTTATCAAGATAGACCGCAGCTTTATCAGAGGACTGAATAAGGGCAGCTATGAATACATATTTCTGGAATACATTGTAAAACTGGCACATATCATCCACCTGAAAGTCTGTGTGGAGGGTGTGGAGACGAAGGAAGAATATGATACGGTCATGCAGGCTTCACCTGACTATATACAGGGATATCTGTTCGGAAGGCCTGTATGTGCCCGTGAATTTGAAAGCCTCTATTTTGCCAGGTCTCAGGAGGGGAGGAGGCTTTTGTGAACGAAAGCACACTGCGTTTCAGACAGGCTGCGGAGGATCTGGAAGTTCTCACCAATAACGTGCCGGGAGGTATCTTCCGATGCCTTTATGATGAGAAGCTTACACTTCTGCAGGTAAGTGACGGATTTGTATCCATGTTCGGATATACCAGGGAGGAGATAAAGGAGTGGTTCCATGACCATTTCTGGGAGATGGTTGACGAGAGAGACCGGGTTCCCACTGCCCTTGAGGTAAAGCGCCAGATGGCTCTGGGAAAGACAAAAAATATAGAGTACCGTGTACGGCACAAAAACGGTAATATCATATGGGTACTGGACAAGGGACAGCTCATCGAGGATCCATGCGGCGGATGTCCTTCCTTTTACTGTATCATCATTGATATCACCCAGGAGAGGGAGGCCCAGGAGGAGCTGCGCCTGACTCTGGAGCGCTATGATATTATCATGAACCAGACGAATGACATTATCTTTGAGTGGGATATTGTGAAGGACCAGTTAAAATATTCCAGGGACATGGAAAAGCTTTTTAATTGGAATATTCCCAGGAATGGGGTCATGGCGCTGTTCAGGGAAAAGACACGGAGCATTCTCTGTGAGGAAGATTTTGATAAGCTGAAGAGGATTTATTTAAGTATTCTGAAGGGAGAATCCTATGTGGAGGAGGAACTGCGTATCCTGAACAGGGAACACCGTTACCAATGGTGGAAACTGCGTCTCACGGTGCAGTTTGACCAGAACAGAAGCCCCATCCGCGTAATCGGGATCATCCTGGATATCGACCAGGAGAAACAACAGTCCCAGTCCCTTCTAAACCGGGCGGAGCGGGATGCGCTGACCGGCCTGTATAACAAAATGACGGTCCAGTCCCAGATCAGGAGATATCTGGACACGATGCCTTCGGATGAGCTGTGTGCTGTGATGATTCTGGATATCGACAATTTTAAGGAGATCAATGACGGTATGGGTCATCTGTTCGGGGATGCCATACTCAGCGATGCAGCCAGAAGAATGAAGCATGTATTCCGTCATACGGATATTCTGGGGCGTATCGGCGGGGATGAATTCATTGTATTCCTGAAAGATATGCATGATCTCACCAATGTGGAAAAAGGTGCCTGGAAGATGATCCGGGAGATGTATGAGATTCAGGCCGGTCATGACGGAAAGGCGGCAGTCTCCTGCAGCATCGGTATCTCTCTGGCGCCCCGGGACGGCAGGGATTTCACCACTCTGTTCCAGAAAGCTGACCGGGCATTATATCAGGCGAAAAATGAGGGAAAGAACAGGTACTTCATATATGATGAGAATACAGCAGGAGCGTATCCAAGAAATGCAAGACCGCGCTCCGTCGTCAGCGAAACCATCGATTCCAACACCGGCGGTACCACGCAGAACACTCGTCTGGCTGAATATGTATTCCACATTCTCTACGACTCCGGCGAAATCAAAAATGCCGTGTCCTCCATATTGGAAATTGTGGGACAGCAGTATGATGTGAGCCGTGTCTATATATTTGAAAATACGGAAAATGACAGATGCTGTGCCAACACCTATGAGTGGTGCAATGAGGGAGTCGAACCACAGAAGGATAAACTGAGCTGCGTGTCCTATGAGGATAAACTGAGCGGGAATTATCTGGATAATTTTAATGAGGAGGGGATATTCTATTGTCCTGATATCCGTACACTGCCAAAATACTATTATGATATCCTGGCGTCACAGGGGATAAAATCTCTGCTTCAGTGTGCCATCCGTGACAATGGTGTAATAAAAGGATATGTGGGATTTGACGAATGCCGGCAGAATCGTTACTGGACCAGGGAGCAGATAGACGCCCTAGTGTTCATCTCTGAGATCCTGAGTATTTTTTTGCTGAAGGACCGGGTAAAAGATGCGCTGAAGCAGGAATCGGAGGGACTTTTAAACCTCCTGAACAACCAGAGTGCCTGGATCTATGTCATAGACCCGGGGACACACAGACTGCTGTTCATCAACAAAAGGACAAAGGAATTTTGTGAGAATGCAGATATCGGCCTGCCGTGCTATGAGGTTTTCATGCGCCGGGACAGACCCTGTCCATCCTGTCCCATGCGGGAACTCAGTAAAACCTGTGTCAATAAGAAGCTGGAGATTTACAACCCCCGGTTTCAGATCTGGACTGCTGCGGAGGCCTGCCTGGTTGCCTGGAAGGGGGAGGAGGCCGTAATGGTGAGCTGCCATGACATCACTGCTTACAAAAATGCGGAACAGGATTAAGATTGCACAATACGCACTCTTGTGCTAAAATGAAATACATGTGAACAGAGTTACACCGTATAGGAAGCAAAGGAGTGCAGAATAAAATGAAGAGAAGAATGCAGGCACGGTTCCCGGCAGCAGCTTTGGCCGGAGTTTTTCTGCTTGGCGGATGCGGCGAAAAGAACATGCTTACAAATTATGAGGATCTGCCCGAAAATATGACGTCCATAACCTTTTTCGGGAACAAATATGAGCCTGAAAACGTTACGGTGATTGAAGAGATCATATCCGGGTTCATGGATGAGAATCCGGATATCCGTGTGTCATATGAGAGTCTGAAGGGAAGTGAATATTTTGAGGCTCTGAAAAAGAGAATGGATGCCGGCAAAGGGGATGATGTGTTTATGGTGAACCATGATGCCGTGCTGGAGCTGAAGAAGGAAGGGAAACTGGCGGATCTGTCCGCTCTGGATGCTGTGTCCGGCTATACGGATATCATGCGGAGCCAGATGGAAGATGAAGAGGGTATTTTCTGGCTGCCCACCACGGTTTCTGCCTTTGGGCTGTACTGTAATCTGACTCTTTTAAAGGACCATGAGCAGGAAGTCCCTGAAAATCTTGAGGAGTGGGAACAGGTCTGTGATGCATTTGTCAAAGAGGGTATCACACCTGTGATCGCCAACAATGACATCTCTTTAAAGACACTGGCCATCGGAGAAGTATTTTATTCTGCATACCGGGACGGCAGCCAGGCGGAGGTGTTTGGTGAACTCAATCAGGGAAAGGCAATGCTCAGCGAATATCTTTCATCCGGTTTTTCCCTGGCAGAGACGTTTCTCAAAAAAGGGTATATTGACGGGGCAAGTGCTCTGGAGACAAACAAGACCTCAGACGATCTGACGGAGTTTGTCAGAGGAGAAGCCCCGTTTATGCTGACCGGAGCCTGGGCTGCCACAAGGGTGAAGAACAGAAAGCCGGAATTTGACTTTGAAGTGCATCCCTATCCGGTGCTTGAGGATGGTTCCCTTCTGGTCATCAATGCGGATACCAGGCTGAGTGTGAACGCGGACAGTGAGCATATGGAGGCCGCATTAAAATTCGTGGATTATTTTACAAGGCCGGACAATATCCAGAAATTCGCGGACCAGCAATCCTCCTTCAGTCCTCTGAAAGAGGGAAGCCCCTCATCTGTCCAGGAAATCCAGCCCCTGATCCCCTGTTACCAGTCAGGAAGGACGGTATTGGGAACAGACGGTATGCTGGAACTTCCCATATGGGAGTGGACGAAAGAGGTTTCAGTCAAACTGCTTTCAGGGGAGACGCTTTCTGAGACCATGGAGTGGCTGGATGAACAGAACAGAGAGGAAAGGGGATTGCAGTGAAGCAGAAGAATGAAACTTCCGGCATCAGAAAAAAGACAGCACTGGCTGCATTCGTTGTGGGCGCGGCCCTTTTGCTCCTTACCTTTCTCTTTGTGCAGGGGGTCAAAAAGCAGCTCTGGGAACAGTCCATCAACACGATCATGGAGAGTACACAGCAGGGATGCGGCACACTGAAAGTTCAGCTGGAGAAAAATTATGAGTCCATGGACACCATAGCCGGTTACCTGAAAGAATACAAAAGGGAGCAGACAAAAGAACTGGCTGAAGTTATAGGGAATTACAGTGAGATAGAAGACGGGGTACAACTGTATCTGTCTGACGGCACCTGCCTCCCTGAAGGGTCGGGGAAGGATGAGAGCGTGGAGACAGAGCTTAAGGACACGGATATGGCTTCCGGAATTCTGGACCCTCATATCAGCAGTGTTACCGGTGTCAATGTCTTTGAACTGTTTGTCCGGGTAAGCCTTCAGGATGGCACCACGGGATATCTTGTAAAGCAGTATGAGGTGGAGAGTATCATAGACAGCTTCAGTCTGTCCTTCTACAACAACGCCGGTTTTTCTTATATTGTCAATACACAGGGGGATGTGCTCATACGATCTCCTCACCCGAACAGCAACAAGACCGTGCAGAATCTGTTTGACATGCTCCCTGTGTCCAAAAATGAGGAGGACAGTATTGCCAAGTTCAGGCAGTCTCTGGGGGAACGCCGCACCGGATGGGCGGTATTTTACTATCAGGGGGAGGACACGGTTTTCAGCTATACACCTCTGAAACTGAATACAGACTGGTATCTGATCTCCATTATACCAAAGCATGTGGTGGACGCCCAGACCAATGTTATCCTGATGCGCTCCATGGTGCTGATCATAAGCATACTGGCCGGGATTTTCCTTTTGGTGGCATTTTATCTGCGGCATCTGAACAAGGCAAACAAAAGGCTGAGAAGCCAGGCCAATTACATCGGACATCTGTACAATGCCATTCCCGAGGGTGTTGCGCTTATGACCGTGGAGAAGCCCTATCACCTGATGTCCCTTAACCGGGAAGGGCTGCGGCTTTTGGCTTACCCTGACAATGCGCCCAATAATGCACCGAAAGGTATCAGCCTTCGGGAGATCATCCATCCGGATGAGTATGAGCAGGTCATCATGCCCGCAGAAGAATCTGAGGGCAGAGACAACAAGCATATCTTTGAAAACAGAGTGCTGAAAAAGGACGGCAGCTACTTCTGGGCCGGTGGAATCGTGGAGAGAACCCTGGATGAAAATGAAAATCCCATTCTGATCGCAACGTTTCACGATGTAACGGATGAAAAGCTGAGGGCAGAGGCGGAGGAGAGGGAAAAACTTCAGGAACGCCTGACTCTTGTGGGTGCAATCTCCAATGCCTATCCTGTGATCATCCGGATCAATCTTACCCGGGACACGCTTGGTTTTGTGTATATAGACCCGGCGCTGAAGCTAAATATCGGAAAACAGAAAACATACAGTGAGCTTTTTGAAGATATGCTGCCCACCATACATGAGGAGAGTCTGAACGATTATATCAAGCGGTTTGCCCTTAAGAACTTAAGAGGGATACTGGAGGAGAAAAAGGAGATATTCTTAGAAGCCAGGCAGAGGCTTACGGATGAGGTCTACCACTGGACATCCACACAGATCATCCATGTGGATAATCCCTATTCGGAGGATAAGCTGGCAATCCTCATCTCCCGCCGGATCGACGAGCAGCGTCATGAGGAGGAACAGCAGCGCCAGGCACTGCAGAGCGCCCTTGACAATGCCATGGCTGCCAGCAGGGCAAAAAGTCAGTTTCTGTCCAATATGAGCCATGATATCCGGACGCCTATGAACGCCATTGTAGGTATGGCCGCCATCGCTGCAGCCCATCTAAATGACAGGGACCGGGTTGCGGAGTGTCTGAAAAAAATAGGATTGTCCAGCAAGCATCTGCTCAGTCTGATCAATGACGTGCTGGATATGTCAAAGATAGAGAGCGGAAAGCTTTCTCTGAGATATGAGCCTTTTGACTTTGCTGAGCTTTTATCAGAACTGACAGAGCTTTTAAAACCCCAGGCGGATGCCGGCCGGCTGACCATGGAAGTAAGCCTTACGAAGCTGAAAAATGAGAAGGTCATCGGGGATCCCCTGCGGGTCCAGCAGGTATGTATCAATATTCTCTCCAATGCCATAAAATATACGCCTGCAGGAGGAAGTATCCATGTAACCGTGACACAGAAGGCCGGGGCCCGCAAGGGGTATCTGAATTATGTGTTCTGCTGTTCCGATACAGGAATCGGCATGAAGGAGGAGTTCATAGAACGACTTTTCCAGCCTTTTGAGCGTGCCCAGGATTCCACAAGCAGCAAGGTTACGGGAACCGGGCTTGGAATGGCGATTACAAAGAACGTGGTGGATCTCATGAACGGCAGCATCCGGGTTGAGAGTACACCGGGGAAAGGCTCCGTATTTACGGTGACACTTCCCTTAAAACTCCAGGAGGACGGGGAGGAGGAAGTACCCCGGGAATGGATCGGCGTGCGCTGCCTTATGGTGGATGACGACAGGATGATCTGTGAAAACGCGGCGGAACTTCTGGATGACATGGGACTTCGTGCTGAATTTGTCACGGACGGGCACACTGCGGTGCACTATGTGCTGCAGGCGGAGAAGTCGGCAGATCCCTATGGCCTGGTGATCGTGGACTGGAAGATGCCGGATATGGACGGCGTTGAGGTTACCCGTCGTATCCGGAAAGTCATAGGGGCAGACACACCGGTGATCGTGCTCACCGCCTATGACTGGTCTGAGATAGAGCGCGAGGCCAGAGAGGCCGGTGTCACGGCATTCCTGGCAAAACCCTTTTACCATGCAAAGCTGTGCGGCCTTCTCGGAGAACTGAGCGGGGAAAAACCGCAGCAGGAGATCAGGCGTCCCGCGCTTTCCGTGGATTACGCAGATAAGAGGATTCTGCTTGTGGAGGACAATGAGATCAACAGGGAGATTGCCCGCGAACTGATCGGGGAATCAGGAGCTGTCATAGAGGAGGCGTGTGACGGTGAGGAAGCGGTGCAGATGGTGGCCGATTCCAAGGAAGGGTATTATGACATGATACTGATGGATATCCAGATGCCGCGGATGGACGGCTATGAGGCCACAAAGGCCATACGCAGGATGAACCGTGCGGATGCCATAAAGATACCCATCATAGCCATGACAGCCAATGCCTTTGCCGAAGACGCACAGGCTGCTGCCCAGGCAGGTATGAATGCCCATTTTGCAAAGCCCATAGATATTGAGGCACTGGATAAGCTGCTGTATCAGTATCTGGGGGAGGAAGACTGAAAACCGGATGTACAGTCTGCAGGGGTGCATGCCTGTTTACGCACTGTATGAAAAAAGGAGAGCCTGCTGTCCGTGGTACGGAAGAAGGGATTCTCCTTTTTTCATTGCAGCTCAAAGTTACGGTCTTTCCGGCATTTTAAAATCCGCAAGGGCGGTGTTCAGAAAACGATTGAAGGGCTGCATCTGTGTAAACACCCGGGCTGCCAGTTCTGTAAACTTCTCTCCGGAGCACAGAAGCGCGTCGCTGATTGGATATTCCAGATACCAGCTTTTGTATTTCAGGTATTGGGCCTGGGGATGTGTCTTGTCGTAACCGGCCGGTACATTTTTCAGTGAAGTGCCGAGGACGGTGAAGGATTCTGCAAAGGCGGGAGCCGTGATCACAGCCTCCCACTGGTCAGGGTGTTCTGCTATGTAATCTCTTACCAAGGCAGTGGCGTCCTTGAACATGTCAGCGAACAGTCCGCCGCCTAAAAAAGACCTTCCGCCGGGTTTTATCATAAGGTAATATCCCACCGGAACCGGCAGTTTGCCCATAGGGCCTATATGGGCCCGGAAGGCAGTATTATAAGGGGATTTGTCATGGCTGAAGCGGGTATCCCTGGTAAGCCTGAACGTCAGGTCCTTCGGTTCAAGGTGCAGAATGCTGCTGTCAGTCTCGCCAAGCCGGAAAATGAGTTCCCGGATCAGTGCCTCGAACCCGGCACTTGCGGTTTTGTATTCCTCCTTGTGGGCGTGGTACCATTCACGGCTGTTATTTTGTTCCAGATGTGTGAGATAATCAAGAATACAGGTGATGTCCATCTATGCTTCCTCCCTTTCACTGTTATTGACTATGGATATCTGTGTGGATCTGAGAAAATCCCGGATGAAGCGCTTTGCATGGTCCGGCGATCTGTAAGCCTTGCAGAAGCGGAACCTGTCCGCCAGGCCGTCGATGTCCTCCATGGCATTTTTTACATCCACAAGTGTCTCCTGCGGGATTTCCTCGGAGGAGGTATATTCGGTCCTGGAGGGATTGAGGCGGTGGTTTTGAATGGCATAGCTGACCCTGTCTTTGCAGCGGCATGTTCCATGTCCGTATTCTCCGCAGTATTCTTCCAGAAAATCAGCCATTTTCCGGCGTACCCGTCTGAGCCTCTGCCGGTAAGCCTCAGGGGTGATGCCCAGAATCTCCCCCGCAATACGGCTGTCCGCTTTGAACATGGTGCCCAGGATAAAGATACAGCGGCTTTCCGTGTCAAGGCACTGCAGCATGACATTGGTACAGGACATTTTCAGTTCCTCAGCCAGCACGGCTTTTTCCATGTCCTGGGTCAGGTCGGGGATATCCCGGGCGCTGCCGTTTTCAATATCATAGCCGTAGAACTCAAAGCTTAAAGGGTGGCGGGCAAATATGCTATTTTTATAGTTTTTCAAATGATTGGACGCAATAGAAAAGACCCATGTGGTGAAGGAACTCTCTTTCCGGAAGGAGGAGAGATGGGTGATGACCTTCAGCAGTATTTCCTGGGCGGCATCCTCGGCGTCGGGAAAGCTTCCCAGCATCCTGAGGGAAAGGTTGAATACCAGGTCCTGTACGCTTAACAGAATGGTTTCCAGGGATTTCTCATCACCGGCGGTTGCTTTCTCGATCAGCAGTGGCAGTTCTTCGTTATTTTTTATGTTCATATTTTTTACCTCCTATATAGTTAGACAGGGGACGGAAGGTTTTGTGACAGGGAAAGTGAAAAAAATTATACTTCATGATCATTTACCATGATAGGGGATGCCATGAAAAAAAGCAATAAGAGACTGTGCGTGCGCAGCGCTTGAAATGCAGAGTTTACAATGATTTGGATAAGTGTTAAGATAAAGCCAACAGGCAAAAGAGACAAACAGCAGGAGGACTGCTGTAATGAGAGGATTGGATAAATGGGAAAGAAAATAGATGCAGCTCAGACAGTAAAAGAATTCTGTAATGCCTGGTTTGCGCTGGGGGAGCCTTTAAGGGCGGCGGAATTTTTGGACAGTGACGTGCGCTTTGTGGGAGCCGGTGACAGAGAATATGCTCACGGAAAACAGGAAATGCTGGATTATATCCGCAGAGATACCGGGAAAGCAGAGCATGCTTTTTATCCGGCAGTTACTGTCATATATGAGCAGCCCTTGAGTGATGTGCTCTTAAGCCTTTTCTGCAGGCTGGAGCTGAAAAGTGAAGTATATGCCTGGCAGATGGGAGGATATTTTACACTGGAACGTAAGGAGGAACAGTGGAAGATTCGGAATATCTGCCTCTCAGATACAGGAGGAAGCCATGAGGAACTTCTGCACATCTATAATAATATTCCGGGTGCGGTGTTCCGCTGCAGGTTTGACGAATTCTTTTCCGTCATTGAAGCGAATGACGGTCTTTTTGAGTTCCTGGGCTATACCAGGCAGGAATTTGCCGCTATGGGCAACAGGATGTCTTCTGTTATTTATCCCGATGATCTGGAAATTATGGCCGGAAAGCTGAGAGAACAGTTGAAGTACGGCAGTACCATACATAATGAAAACCGTCTGATCTGTAAGGACGGTTCTGTCAAATGGATTTCCATTAAGGCCCAGCTCATCACTGAAAAGTCAGGGGAGCAGTATTTTTACTGTGTATTTGTGGACATCACAGAGGAAAAGCAGAACCAGGAAAGGTCCAGGGAATTGTTTGAAAAGGAGATGGCTTATTTTGCAGAGTTGTCATCCTCCGAGAAGAATTTCCGCGGCCGGATGAATGTGACAAAAAACTGTGTGGAGAGTTATGTGTCGGCCCTGGATGATGCCATCACCCATGTGGGAGCCACCTTTGAGGAGACCGTGCAGAATATGGCCCAGTCTGCCGTGGACTGGCAGTACGGCGAAAAGATCAGCAGTGCCCTTGACAGAGAGAAAGTGCTGGCTGACTACAGTGCGGGAAAGGTGGATTACAAATTTGAATTTCTGAGGAGAAGAAAAGACGGAAGCGTGTTCTGGAGCAATACCAGCTTCCGCTCCTACCTGAATCCCCAGTCCGGTGATATCATTGTCTTTTTTTATACGTTTGACGTGACAGAGCAGAAGATGCAGGAACAGCTTCTGAAAAAGATAACAGATCTCGGCTTTGAACTCATCGCGGACATTGATCTGCGCCGTGACCGGTATCATCTGATCTCCTTTGATGAACGGGCATACGGAATACTTCCCAGGAGCGGGCATTTTCAGGCGGAAGTAAAGGAAATGGCAGAGCAGGTGATGGAGGAGGAAGTCAGCAGATATTATCTGGAGCATTTGGAATACAGCTATATGGAGGAGCAGCTTGAGGAGAACGAATCCTACTCCTTTATTGTGGAGATGAAAAATGAAGCCGGGGAACAGCGGGTCAAGCGCTGTGAGGTCTTCTATATAGACAGGGAACTGGGGCGGGCGTGTCTGGCCAGAACAGATGTGACAGACGTGGTGCGCCAGGAGCAGCGGCAGAAGGAGGAGATGGCGGCAGCCCTGGTTGCCGCGGAGCAGGCAAATGCGGCCAAGTCGGATTTCCTCTCCCGTATGAGCCACGAGATCCGCACACCCATGAATGCCATCATCGGCATGAGCACCATTGCGGCCCAGTCCATAGGGGATGATGAGCAGGTGGCAGACTGCATTGCCAAGATCGGCATATCGTCCCGGTTCCTTCTGTCCCTGATCAATGATATTCTGGATATGAGCCGGATCGAGAGCGGCAAGATGCTGCTGAAAAATGAGAAGATACCCACAGAGGAATTTCTAAACGGGATCAACTCCATCTGCCATGCCCAGGCAGCCGCCAAGGGCGT
This sequence comes from Blautia sp. NSJ-175, assembly GCF_022867815.1. Lineage (NCBI taxonomy): Bacteria > Bacillati > Bacillota > Clostridia > Lachnospirales > Lachnospiraceae > Blautia > Blautia sp. NSJ-175. The sequence continues at coordinate 19,626 of NZ_JALIFQ010000028.1, read as the reverse complement.
GGATTACGAGTGTATTGTGGACCCGGTGCTGGACGACTATTACATGGGAGATGCCATGAAGCTGCAGCAGGTGCTCATCAATATCCTTTCCAATGCCATTAAATTTACCGGAGAGGGCGGAAAAGTGACCTTTTCGGCGGCCCAGATGCGCAGGACGAAAAACGATGCGGTCCTCCGCTTTGTCATCAATGACACCGGAGTGGGGATGAATGAGGAATTTATTCCCCATATATTTGAACCATTTTCCCAGGAGAGTACAGGCACGACTGCCCTTTACGGAGGGACAGGGCTTGGGCTTGCCATATCCAAAAACATTGTGGATATGATGGACGGGCGTATCATAATCCGTTCCATCAAAGGAATCGGCTCTGAATTTACAGTGGATGTGAAACTCGGAATCACAGAGGAGGAGAAACTGCATCACAACCAGAGGAAGCAGAACTACAATTTCTCCCACCTCAAAACTCTGGTTGTGGATGACGACGTGGCAGTCTGTGAGAGCGCCATGGTCACCCTGAAGGAAATGGGAATATCTGCGGAGTGGGCGGACAGCGGCTTAAAGGCAGTGAACCGGGTAAAGAACCTGTGGAATGACGGAAAATATTTTGACATGATACTCATAGACTGGAAAATGCCGGAGATGGACGGGATTGAGACAGCCCGGCGTATCCGCAGCATTGTAGGGCCTGAGGTGACAATCATCATTATGACGGCATATGACTGGAGTTCCATTGAACATGAGGCAAAGATGGCCGGTGTGAATCTGCTCATCAGCAAGCCCATGTTCAAATCCTCCCTGATCTCTGCGTTCTCCAGGGCACTGGGGAAAAAGGATGAGGAGAAGGAAGAGAAAAAAGAAGCGGACATGGACTATGATTTCACAGGGAAGCGTGTACTTCTGGCAGAGGACCATCCTCTGAACACAGAGATTGCGGTTATGCTGCTGGAGGGGAAGGGCTTTACTGTGGACACTGCGGAGAATGGGCTGCGTGCTCTGGAGTTGTTCAGCAAATCCGAAAAAGGGTATTATGATGCCATTTTGATGGATATCCGGATGCCCCTCATGGACGGCCTGACGACAGCTACCAATATCCGCCATCTCAGCAATACGGATGCCAGGACCATTCCGATCATTGCCATGACAGCCAATGCCTTTGACGATGATATTGAGAAGAGCAAGGCTGCCGGCATGAATGCCCATCTGGCAAAACCCATAGACCCGGCAAGGCTTTTTCAGACCTTGTATGACTTTATCTTCAGAAAGGAAGAATAGGGGGCACATGTTCACACACCACTGTCCCGGAGGTGTTTTTAAGTCTGTCCCGCCTGTTTGCAGACGGCAGGGATTTATGGTAGAATAGTCCATTGAGGTGAAGAATTATGTTGCTTGAAAGTGGAATTTACAGACTGGTTTATGAATATTATGAAGCCAGGATCCTTTTTGGATATTATAGATACGGGGAGAGCCTGCCGTCCATCAACAGAATCTGTGATGTTTTCCAGATGGCTCCCGCGACGGTGAGAAACGCGCTCACTTTGCTTGAGAAGAAGGGATTGATCCGGGTAGATGCCAGAAGAACGGCGAAAGTCATTTACAGGACCACCCCGGAGGAGCTTAGGAAAAATGCGGTGAAGTATTTCGCTCCAAGGGAGGCAGGTATCCAGGAGCTGTGTGAATCAGGGAAACTCCTGTTAGAGCCTCTCTGGCAGGAGGGTGTCCGCAAATGCGGCGAAAAGGAGTGGCAGTGGTTTATGGATGCGCTTTCATCCCCCTTAAGCGGCGCGGTGTCCATGCCGGTGAAATTTTATTATCTGGTGCTTCACGGCATGGGCAATGGGATGGCCCTGAATTTCTACTGGGAGATCATTGGCTATGTACGATTCCCCTATCTGGTGAACCGGGAAGAAAAAGAAGCGGTGCGCTATACCGGTACGGAGAATAACAGGGAACAGGTGGTGACCTGGCTGCATGAACAGTACGCTGCGTTTTATTTTGACGCGGTGAAGGATATCAAGGCGTTTCTGCGGCAGCATGAAAAGGCGGTATTTCCGGAAGGGGCAGAGCAGGTCCCTTTTTATTGCAGTATCTACAGACAGCGGCCGCAGCTCTGCTATACCATGGTGTCTCTGGTGATCAGGGATATCAACCGGGGTGTGTATACTGCGGGGGATTATCTGCCGTCTCTGCCTAAGATGGCGGAGATATACGACGTATCTGTCAGCACGGTGCGCCGTACTTTAAGCCTTCTGAACAGTCTGGGACTGACAAAATCCTATCAGGGAAAAGGAACACAGATCTGCAAAATCGTGCGGTCCATGGACTTTTCCAGACCGGAGATCAGGGAAAGTATGCGTCTGTATCTGGAAAGCCTGCAGATACTGGCTCTCACCATACGCCGAATCTCTTATTATACGCTGCAGCATACCAGCGAGAAGGACAGACGCTGGCTGGAGGAGGCGTTTGTCAAGATGCAGAGGAAGGGAAAGAGCTTTTATTCCTTTGAAACATGCCTGTTTTTCATTGAGGAAAAGTGTCCTCTCTCCATTGTGCGGGAGTGTTACGGGAAAATGAGAGAGATGCTTGCCTGGGGATATCCCTTCACCATGCTGAGGCTGCAGGAGCGTTCCCTGCATGAGGAATATGAAGAACGGATCCAGAGGGCTGCCGAAGAACTGGTCAGAAAGGATTATGAAGCGTTTTCCCTGGAATGGGAATCCCTTTTAAAGCATGAGGAGGAAATTATGCGTTCCAGGCTGGAAAGACACCTGACGGCAGAAAAAGAGGAATGATCCGGAATGGAAAGCAGAGGGCAGATGAAAGTTTTCATCAGCCCTCTGCTTTTGTATACAAAGATTCGGGAGCTTATGGTTCCGGCTGACAGATCAAAGTCTTAAGCAAAGTGCGGATATTCTGAAAGGAATCTTTTTTTACTTTTACGGAGATGGTGGCTTCTTTGATCAGTCTTGCCCTGGCAAGCAGTTCTTTTACTGCCGTATCCGTTGTCTGGTCAAGGCCGGCATTTTGATTGGCTTTGATAAAAGCCTCCGTATCACTGAGTTCTACGGGAGATTCAGCCACGGCGCCTGCAAACAGCCGTGTATCCCTTGTCTCCGGATGAAAGGCGCCCGCAAAATGGACAGTAGGAAAATCAACAGAGCCTCTTATGCTTATCTTTTCAAAGCTGCTTCGGTATCCCTTCCGGGGGAAGGGGAGAAAGAAACCTTCAAGAAGAAAATCCGGCCTTTCCGTGGTTCCGTTTCTGACGATATGGTCGTGAAGGAAAGTCTCTATGGGAACCTGCTGTTTTTCCCCATTTTTAATCATCCGGGCCTGAGCCTCATAGAGGAGCAGAACAGGAGCCAGGTCCGAGTAATAAAGGGCGCGGCACACAGGCGAGTTGGGAATCTGGTGGCACAGGGTTCCCCCTGTCTTAAAGCATTTTTCTATGCTGCTTCTCCAGCAGGCAGACTGGTTAAAATAAAGACAGCGCCTGTCCTGAAGGATATTTCCCCCTATGGTTCCCATATTTCTTATCTGCGGGGATGCCGTGACGCTGAGAGCCCGGGCAAGAGCGGGATAGGTACCGCAGAGGGCAGCGTTTTCCAAAAGCCCGCTTATGGTGACGGCAGCACCCAGAAACCAGCCCTCGGATGTCTTCTGCACGGCACAGAGGTCCGGAATGTGGGTGATATCCATATAGCTTCCGGAGGGCTTTAAGTCATTTTTTACAAGCGGCATAAGATCGGTTCCGCCGGCAAGGATGACAGGGGATTCTGAAGAGAGGCAGGACAGCGCATCTTTCAATGTCTTCGGTTTATAATACATGGTCATCGCTCCTTACTTTTTGTTTGGTTTTATGAAAAAAAATTCAGACAGTGGTATTTTATTGATCTCTCTGCCGGATGCCTGGGATACGGCATCTGCGATGGCAGGTGCTACGGGTACGGTGGTCAGCTCGCCTACACTTTTGGCGCCGAGAGGGCCGGTGGGTTCAAAATTTTCTATATATTCTCCGTGGATTTCAGGCATATCGCATATGAGGGGGACCCGGTATGTCAATAGGTCTGAAGAGATCACCTTGCCTGCATGGCGGCTGTGTTCCAAAGCCTCTGTCAGAGCGTAGCCCACACCCTGTGCCACACCGCCCTCAATCTGGCCGATGACTGTGAGGGGATTAATGGGGGTGCCCACATCCACCACCTCGATCACGTGCCGCAGGATAATGCTGTTGGTCTTCTTTTCGTATTCCGCTTTTACCATACAGACAGCAAAGGGATTGGGACTTTCTTTTGCTTTATAGCTGGAGTTTCCGATGATCACGGCTCCTTTTATACCGAATACTACCTGATGGGCAGCCTCCTCTAAGGTCAGACACAGATTTTCGGAAGGAATATGGAATTTTTTATCCTCCCCGAACGTAATATCTGCGCTGTCATAACAGTCTGATAAAGCATCCGCCAGTTTTTGGATCACATCCTGACAGGCCAGCACTACAGCATTTCCGCTTACATACGTCTGGGAACTGCCGAAGGTTCCTGTATCGTAAGGGGTAATGCCTGTATCAGCCGCTGTGATCTTAACATGGGAAAGGGGAATGCCCAGACACTCCGCGGCAATCTGGGAGAGCATGGTTTCACTGCCCTGTCCGATATCGGCAGAACCGGTTATCAGGCGGATGCCGCCGTCATCGCTTACCAGTATGACGGCAGAGCTCATACCCTCCTTGGAGGAGGGGCCGGAGCCATGGCAGGCAAAGGATACGCCCCATGCCTGCCGGATATCCTCATTATCTGCCAGACCTTCTTTTTCGTCGATCTCCCGCCGGATCTCCTGGCAGCGGCGGGCACATTTTTCAATGCCGCAGCTTGTGACAGCGGAGGCAGCGGCGGGGAACTTCTCACCGGTTTTGACGTGGTTGCGCAGCCGGAAATCCACAGGATCCAGGTGCAGCCTTCTGGCGATCCGGCTCATCATCAGCTCCCGCCCGAAGGTGAGCTGTGAATTGCCATACCCCCTAAAGGCGCCTGCAGTGGGGCCGTTGGTAGCTACAGTGTACCCGTTAAAGAGGTAGTTGGGAATCCTGTACTGGAATTTTCTGCTGGCTGCAGCCACAATAGTGGGAGTGTGGGTGGTGTAAGGGCCTGCGTTCAGATAAAACTCTGTCTGGAAAGCAGTCAAAATCCCTTGTTTTGTCACACCGAATTTTAAATGTGTCTGCATCTCGTGGCGGACAACAGAGGCGTACATCTCTTCCTCCCTGGTGTTAATGAGTTTTACCGGCCTTCGTATCTTTTTTGACAGCAGGGCAGCGGCTGGCTGGTTATGGAGCTGCTGCCTGGCGCCGAAGCCTCCGCCCATAACAGGCTTCACAATACGGATGTCATTTTCTTCCATCTGAAACAGTTCTGCCAGGATCCTGCGTTCCTGGTAAGGGGTCTGGGAGTTGCTCCAGATATTTAATGTCCTGCCGTCGGAAAAATCACAGATACAGGAGGTAGGTTCCATAGCCACATGCTGTGTGGCCGGAGTGTGGAAGTCATCCTCAAAAATATAGTCAGCCTCTTCAAAGCCTTTTTGGGTATCGCCCATACAGGCTTCTCTTACGGCCAGGATATTGTTTTTGGAGATATGAGGCTGGATGGGGGCAGCATCCTTCCTTAAAGCGTCCTTTATGGTATGTACGGAAGGCAGAATGGTGTAGCTGATCTGCACAGCTTTCGCTGCTTTTAAAAGCGCTTGGGGCGTACGGGCTGCAATCGCCAGGATACGGTCTCCTACACAGAGGGGATGCGTGGTGAGTACCTTCTCATCCTTCATAAGCAGCGGGGACGGAGGAGTTCCGGAGCAGTTATAAAAGGTATCGGGAACCTCCCACGGAAGAAGGGCCCCTATGTATCCTTCGGTTTTTTCCGCTTCCGTCAGATCAATGTGTGTTACCTGTGCGTGGGCGTGAGGGCTTCGGATGATCATGCCGTAAACCATTTTGGGCAGGGAAAGATCATCGGTATAAAGAGCTTTTCCGGTAACTTTTGCGGCAGATTCGTGTCTTGGGATTTTGTGTGCTGCGATTTTATATGGATTCATGGGATACCTCCTCTAATTTCCGGGCTGCATTTTTTACGGCTGCCTCAATTTTGGTATAGCCGGTGCATCTGCATATATTTCCGGAGAGCGCACTCCGAATCTGGGAAGTATCAGGGTTTGGAACCTGATCCAAAAGCGCTTTTGTGGACATGATCATGCCCGGTGTGCAGAATCCGCACTGTACAGCACCTTCCTCTATGTAAGCCTGCTGAATGGGATGAAGTTTTTCCGGTGATTCCAGGCCCTCAATGGTTTCAATTACCCCATTGTCTGCCTGCAGCGCCAGTATACAGCAGGAATTTACAGCCTTGTGGTTTAAAAGCACGGTACAGGCTCCGCACTGTTCGCAGCCGCATCCCTGTTTGGTGCCCGTAAGCCCTGCTTTTTCACGGATGACATCGAGAAGCGTGTCTTCCTCCGTGACGGAAAAAACCATGGTTTCCCGGTTGATGGTGAGAGTAATAGTAAAATAATTCATAGAACGGATACCTCCTGCTTTTTTATTTCTATTATGGAATATATTTGTTGAAGTTTTGTTAAAAAAGTGTTGTTGACTAATCGCCTCTGTCTGCCTATGATAAATAAAAGAAGTGTGCAAAACAAAAAGGGAGAGGATGGCATGGAGAAAGTAGAAGTTTTTCTTTTAGGACCCCCCAGAGTTTATATAAATAAGAAAAGATATTTGTTTCCTTATGGAAGAGCTGAGGGCATGTTTTATTATCTGGTCACCAAAGGGTATGAAAATAAGCAGATTTTGGAAGACATCTTTTGGGGAGACAAATATGACGAAGAAAAGGCCAACAGAAACTACAGAAATGCCCTTTATCATATCAGAAAAGCCTTTGGGAAGGATTTTCTGATCACAGACGGAAGGCAGCAGCTTAAGATCAACCCGGAGGCGGATCTGTGGATCGATCTGGAAGAGATGAAAGGGAATCTTGAAATCCTTTCCGGTAAGGAAAATTTCTGGTATTTGGATCATTTTGAAGTAAAAGAGAGCAGCCAGTTTGAAAGTTTTATACGTCAGAAAAGAGTTGAGACTGCAGAGAAAATTTATTCCCTGGCAGAAGAGGAATTGGGCGGAGAGAAATGCAGATTGGATTTGTGTGAGGAGATATGCAAAAATCTCATTTCCATGGATGAGTTCTGCGAAAAATACTATCAGCTTCTCATGAGATTATACGAAAAAGAAGGCCAGGAAAACCGTGCGGAAATGGTTTACCGGGAGCTTAAGTATATATTGGAACAGGAGCTGGATGAGGTGCCCGGAGAGGAGATAACAAGGCTGTGGCAGAAAATCAGCAGCGCAAAAGAGAGGAAAAGTGTACCCGAGGGAGAAAAGCCCAGGTTATACAAGCAGGAAATCCAGTCAGAAATATGTGAAACCCTGCTTAAATGGATATCCATGTTCTGTGACAGGGCGGAATACAGAAAATTAAAATATTTTTCCAATATTGAGGAAGACCTGTTTGTGGAGGGAATCGAATCTCTTGTCCGCCGGGGTATCATTCAGGAGGAGGAGGAGTCCGGCAGAATTTATTATTCCTTTCCGCTTGAGGAGGAGAGGAAAAGGGTATATGAAAGCCTCAGCCTGACAAAGAGAAAGAGTCTCCACAGACTCATGGCGAAGAGGTTTGAAAAGCAGTTTTTTCTGGGGAAAAATGAGGATATTCTGCCTAAGATCAGCTACCACTATTTTAAGAGCCAGGACAGAGAAAAATCAGATTTTTACCTGAAAGAATATCTGAGCAGATATCTGACGATCGCCCACCAGTATTTTCCGGTGCTGCACAATTATGATGTGATGTATAATACGGAAACCTACCTCAATAATAAAAAGCAGATTGCATTCATCTATGAACAGATGGAAAAATATGTGGAAGCATATAAAGAGTCTGTCAACCCGGAGAGCTTTGAAAAGGACCGGCTGGAGCTTTATCTGACCATGTTGGTGCAGTCTTACGTGAAGATACCGGACTACGAAAGATCCTGGGAATACATCAGGCTGCTGGAGGAGCTGCAGGGCATAACAGAAGAGATTCTGAAGCAGAAGGCATTTATCTGTATGGATACTTACCAGGCAGACGAACTGCTTTGTCTGAGTCGTGAGGGTGTGAATCGGGCGGCTGATACATCTGCGGAACAGGGATTCTGGAAGCGGCTTTTGGGAATTGGCTATATCCTTAAAGGGGAAATGGAAAAAGGCCGTCAGGAGCTGCTTCAGGCAGCAGAGATATTCCTGAGTAAAGAGTGGGCAGAGGAATGGGGGGCCAATGCTGCGGTGGCATACAGCTGGCTTGGGGAGATCGGCAGGCTTACAAAGGATTATGACAGTGCCATGGAATACTATAGAAAATCTCTGGATATCAACGCCAATGTCCATAATATCAGCGGCAAGACCCTGCTCTACCTTCATATGGGGAAAGGACTGTTTGATACAGGAAATGACAAGATGGCGGAGCGGTATATAAAAGCCGCTGTGCAGAGCTTTGAACATCTCCACGTAATGTTTAAAAGAAGCAGTGCCTATTCCTATGAAGCGGTTCTGTTATTCAGAAAGGGAGACTTTGAGGGCGGGGCAGTGTACCTGGAAAAAGCCGGGCAGTCTGCTGTATACAGCAGGGACCCCTTTGAACGATGTCTCTACATCAGGATCATCAGTCTGATCACCAAGAGCAGCGCCTGTCCCTGCAGGTGCAGGAAGAGGCTGGAAGAAAACAGACAGGCATTTAGTGAAAAAGAAGAACAGGCAAAAATCCCATCCCTATGGGAAAGAAAATATCTTGACCAATTCTGCATTTTTTAAACAAAATTTAGATGAAAATATCTTATATTTTCAGAAAAACAGCACGGCAGTGCTGGCAGAATGGGAGAGAACACGATGGAGAAAATTATTTTGGATGGAAACAGCCTTACCTTGGACCAGATTTATGAGGTGGTATATGACGGGGCCTGTGTGGAAATCTCAGAGGAGGCTTTGAAACGGGCGGAAAAGGCAAAGCATGTCCTATACCGGATGGTGGACTCGGAAACGCCTGTTTACGGGACAAACAGAGGGGTAGGATGGAACAAGGACAGGAAAGTCTACAATGAGTATTTTGACCAGTATAATAAAAACCTTCTGCGTTCCCATTCTCTTTGCGTACCTCCGTATTGTACGGAGGAGGAAATACGGGCTGTCATGCTGATCCGCCTGAACACAGCTCTGTATGGCTGTGCAGGGCTTTCCACGGAGGTGCTGAAGCGCTACAGGGATTTCCTGAATAAGAGGATACATCCCCTGGTTCCCAGAAGGAGTTCTGTGGGGGAAGCTGACCTGGCGGTCAATGCCATGATCGGCATGTCCATGATCGGAGAAAATGATGTGCTCTATAAAGGCCGGCCCACAGACAGCCTGAAAGCCATGGAAACGGAGGGACTGAAGCCGCTGGTCCTCGGCCCGAAGGACGGTCTCGGAATCGTGTCCTCCAACTCTCAGGCGGCGGCCATGACAGCCCTTCTTCTGAAGGAGGTAAAAGAGCTGACAGCCAACTCCAATCTTATTTACTGTATTGGCCTGGAGGGATTGAACGGACAGATTCAGCAGCTTGACAAAAGTGTGACAGAGGCAAAGGGATTTCCGGAACAGACGGAATGCGCCCGGGAATGTCTGGCTATGCTGGAGGGCAGCTATCTCTTTGACGGCACAGAGGGCAAGGCTCTCCAGGACCCCTTAAGTTTCAGGGATTCCGCTTTTATAAACGGGTCCATACTGGAATGCATCAGACTGCTGGAGATGAGCCTTGAGCAGCATCTGAACCACTCGGATGACAATCCCTGTGTCCTTCCTGATGAGGGGCGGGTATCCGTGAGCTGTAATTTTGAGCCTCTGAATCTGGTGCTGAAGGCAGAGATGCTGAATATAGCCCTGAACCATATGTCAAAGGGTGCGTGCCACAGGATATTGAAGCTGGCTGACCCTGATTTTACAGGGCTTCCCCGGTTTTTATCTCCTGACGGGGGCAAGACGGTCATCGGATATTCCACGATCCAGAAGACGTTTACCTCTCTGGACACAGAGAACCGGTCTCTGGCAAATCCTTCTTCCATGGATTTCCTGGCATTGTCCGGGTATATTGAGGACCATGCTTCCAACGCGGTTCTGGCATTGGAAAAGTCCTTTCAGATCGTGGATAATCTGAGATATATTCTGGGAATGGAGCTGATGCACGCTGCCCAGGCGGTAGATCTCAGGAGAAATTATAAGCTGGGGAAATGTTCCGGAAAGGCATTCAGGGAGTACCGGAAGATCGTTCCGTTTCTGGATCGGGACAGGAAGCTGTCCGTGGATATTCAGAATTCTTACGAGGCGGTAAAAAATAATACACTGCTGAAGGCAGGAGGATGGCTATAGTCCTGTGAAGCGGCAGGGAAAACAGGAGGCAGGTGATGGATTCACCTGCCTCCTGCCTGTCTTAGATAACGTTGTATTCTTTCAGCAGATCTTCGATCACAGTGCCGGAGATCTTCCGCAGGGCTTTCTTTTCCACCAGCTTCATGATCCAGGGCACTTTCATCTCGATAGCTTTCTTACCGTCCAGCATTTTTGAAGTGGCATCCAGAAGCGCGCGGATGTCATAGCAGGAGGCGTAGACTTCCGGAACACCCCGGTCCACATCCAGAAGAGTGTAGACCGCCTCCATGGCTGTCCGCACAGAGTATTCTGTGGTGAATACCGTATCTCTTACTGTATCCGCGAACTGGCCGATAAATGCGAAGTTCACACATCCTTCCGGTACTACCTTGGGTCTGTCACCTGCTGTTCTGGGCATGAAGAAGGCTGTGATATAGGGCATCATGCAGGGGATGCAGCGGGCGGAGTTAGCTGCCATATCCGGTATCTCCTCCACGGGAACGCCCAGATGGTACAGCCATTCCTCCGTGATCTCTCTTCCGGTACATTCCCGCATGGGCTTTTTCACATAATCCCCGGGAACATCCGTGAACAGGCCGTAGACCCAGACTACAAGCTGGTCTTTTGGCTGTTCTTTAAAATGGGGCTGGCGGTTCAGGGTATAGCTCATGAGCCAGGAGGAGTCCTTACAGGTCACAATGCCTCCGGTCACCACTTTGCCGCTGAAAGGGTCACGTTTGCAGACTTTTTGGATATAGGGCGGGATCCTGTCATCCAGTGTGGTGACTGTGGCGGATTCCCAGGTGGTTTTGTCTGTCTCACTGCAGAACTTGTCGGGATTGCCGAAGGAGAGGTCCTGGGCCGCTATGTTCTTCCACAGTTCCCAGCATCCGCCGGGAGTGTCGTTTAACACAGGGGCATGGTCATCATCTCCCAGGCTGGAGTTCTCCGTGCAGCTTCCGTTGGTGACGAAGACCAGGTCGTCGTCCAGCAGGTCAATGCACTCCTCCTGCCCATTATGGATCATCAGAATTTTCCGGGCAGCCTTTTTCTCCGGAGTGATGTCAAAGATCACATTGGTCACTCTGGTGTCATATTGGAAGTGGACCCCGTGGGCTTCCAGATATTTTACCATGGGGAGGATCAGGGATTCATACTGGTTATACTTGGTAAACTTCAGGGCGGACAGGTCGGGAAGGCCGCCGATGTGATGGATGAAACGCTGGATATACAGCTTCATCTCCAGGGCGCTGTGCCAGTCCTCAAAGGCAAACATGGTTCTCCAGTAGAGCCAGAAGTTGGACTTGAAGAACTCCTCTGTAAAGACATCATTTATCTTTTTGTCGTACAGGTCTTCATCCTTTGTGAAGAAGAGCTGCATGATCTCCATGGCGGCTTTGTCACTGAGGGCGAATTTATTGTCTGTGTGGGCATCCTCACCTCTGTTCTCGGTGACACGCATGAGAGAGTAGTTTGGATCCTTTTTATTCAGCCAGTAGAATTCATCCAGAACGGACGCATCCTCTGTTTCCAGGGAAGGGATGGAGCGGAACAGGTCCCAGAGGCACTCAAAATGGTTTTCCATCTCACGGCCGCCCCGGATGATAAAACCTTTCTGGGCATCATGAATGCCGTCACAGGCGCCGCCAGGCAGGGACAACTCCTCCAGAATGTGGATGTGTTCCCCTTTCATCTGCCCGTCCCTCACCAGAAAGCAGGCGGCTGCCAGGGAAGCCAGTCCGGAACCGACCAGATATGCGGATTTGCGGTCAACGCCCTCAGGCTTTACCGGGTGTGCGAATGCTTCATAATTTCCATTGCTGTAATACATATGAATACCTCCTTGTTTGATAGGAATCATTATTTGTTTTTTTATCTGTCTTTACTATAAACGGAGAGAGAAAAGAATGCTATAAACAGAAAATGCGCAGTGTCAAAAGTTTTGACACTGCGCATAAAGTGTATAAAAGATTAATGTTTTTTATCTGTCCGGAACCGTTCCAACGCCCCGGTGATGGTGCCGTGGACTAAGAGGCTTAAGCGGTCAGTCATGGCCTCCGGTTTTTCCTTCATGCCGTTCTCGATCCATTCACAGACCAGACCCACAAAGGCGTATTTGTAAAAGTCCGCAATGAACTGTTTGTCCGCGTCCCGGACAGCCATATCCTCTGCTTTTTCCTCGATAACGCCCAGCAGGAGGCGGTACATCTGCTGAAAGAGAAAATGTTCCAGGTATTCCCGGCTGACAGAATGATATGTGTTCCTGACAAAATTCCGGTTGTTCAGTATATAGGAGAGGATTTGAAGAAAGCCTTCCTGCCAGGTGTCATATGTGGTCTTTTCCCCCAGCCGTTTTTCTGCCTCATTGATGTAGATCCATTCGATCAGGTCATAGATATCCTGAAAGTGGTAGTAAAAGGTCTGGCGGTTCACACCGCAGTCTTCCGAAATGTCCACTACGGTTATCTTTTCCAGGGGTTTTTGTTCCATCAGATGTTTCAGGGACTGGGCAAGGGCCCGCTTGGTAGTCTGCGACATATTCCGCTCCTTTCCTGCGTGTGTTTATCTTTCCAGAAGATCTCTGTAAAATCCCGGGTAGGAGATATCCACACAGTCTGCCTGCAGGATCTCTGTCTCGCCCTTTGCCGCTATGCCGGCCACGGCAAAGGACATGGCGATCCGGTGGTCCAGATGGCTTTCAAGCACAGCTCCGTGAAGCGGCCGCCCTCCCCGGATGATCATTCCGTCCTCTGTTCCTGTGACGTCAGCGCCCATTGCGCTTAGATGGTGTACCAGAATATCCAGACGGTTGGATTCCTTGACTTTCAGTTCCTGCGCGTCCCGGATGACGGTGCGGCCTTCCGCGAAGGCGGCCAGCACGGCAAGAACGGGAAGTTCATCGATAAGTGTGGGAATCTCAGCCCCCTCAATGACAGTTCCTTTTAACGCGCTGTGTCTGACCAGCAGATCTGCCACCGGCTCCCTGCCGTGTTCCCTCTTGTTCAGGATGGCAATGTCAGCGCCCATACGGCGGCATACGCCGAGGATGCCGTCTCTTGTGGGATTGATGCCCACATTTTTGATCAGCAGCTCGGAACCCGGCACCAAAAGGGCGGCAGCGATGAAATAAGCGGCGGAGGAGATGTCTCCCGGCACGGCAACGTCCTGTCCTGTAAGCTTCGGCTCCGGCTGTATGGTCACGGTGCAGTTCTCTGTTTTTATGTCCGCGCCGAAGCTTGCCAGCATACGTTCGGAATGGTCTCTGGAGATATAGGGTTCCGTGACGCTTGTCTCCTTATCCGCATACAGCCCTGCCAGAAGAACACAGGATTTTACCTGAGCGGAGGCCACAGGGGATTCGTAATGGATGCCCTGCAGCCGGCTGCCACGGATCGCAAGGGGAGCACAGCCGTTTTCCCGAAGACTTTTAACATCCGCGCCCATCATGGAGAGGGGAGTGATGATCCGTTTCATGGGGCGCCTGCAGATGGAGGCGTCTCCGGTCAGTGTGCTCTCAAAGGACTGTCCGGCCAGTATGCCGGAGATGAGTCTTGCCGTGGTTCCGCTGTTGCCCACGTCCAGGATATCTGCCGGTGCATGGAGGCCGTGGAGACCGTTTCCGTGCACCAGGATCTCTTCCGGGAATTCTTCAATGGAGATGCCCATTTTCCGGAAGCAGGCAATGGTGGAGAGGCAGTCCGCCCCTCTTAAAAAATTGGTGATCCTTGTGGTTCCCCGGGAGATGGCTCCCAGCATAACTGCGCGGTGGGAGATGGATTTATCTCCGGGTATGGTAACTTCGCCTTTTAAGGCTTCTGTCTTTCTGAATTTCATGGATGGCTCCTAACGTTCATATATGATGTAGTTCCGTTTTCCAAGCTGTTCTGCAGCTCCTTTCTGGGCGTCCTGATCATAGAAGTCGATCTTTAATACACCCTCGTCGAATTCACGGTTATGGATAATGCCGATATTTTTAATACTGATATTATTCATAGACAGGATGGTAGCGATGGTGGCAATGGCACCTGTCTCATCAATGATATCACAGTAGAGGGCATACTCTTTCTTGATCGGACCGCTGGAGGTGTCGCTTATGGAATCCCTGTACTCCCTGGAATCCTGAAACATCTGATACAGGCCTTCCCCGTCCCGCTGGTCCACCAGATATTTTGCCTGTACGATCAGGCGGATGAACTCATCCAGGACCTGGGAAATGTTATCCGGGTTTTCCATGCAGATCTGCTGCCACATATGGGGGGAGGAGGAAGCAATCCTGGTAATGTCCTTAAATCCCCCCGCGGCAATGGACTTCATATGTTCGGATGGGGAATCCAGTTTATTCACCAGATTCACAAGGGCAGCTGCCACCACATGAGGGAGATGGCTGACCGCGGCGGTAATGTAGTCATGCTCCTCCCAGGTCAGTATCATAGGCAGGGCGCCGATGGAAGTCACAAGCTCTGTGTAGACACCTATCTTATCAAGCCCTACCTCCTCGGAAGGAGTAAGGATATAGTAAGCATTTTCAATCAGATGGTCTGTGGAGTGCTCATAGCCGGTCTTCTCGCTTCCCGCCATGGGGTGTCCGCCGATAAAATTGGGGGCCATGGAGAGCGCGGTGATCTCCTTATGTATCTCACCTTTCACACTTCCCACATCAGTCAGAATGCAGCCCGGCCTTATGATCTGCTTCAGCCAGGGGAGACATTCTATATTATAGTCCACGGTGGCGCATAGGAAAATGATATCACAGAGGGCGAATTTGGAATCATGCTCATCACAGGCAATATCCACAATACCGTCAAAGACGGCGTCCTCCAAAGTGTCCCTGGTCCGGTTGTAGGCCAGAATCTGGTATTCCGGATGAAATTTCCGGATGGCTTTGGCTATGGAACCGCCGATCAAACCGAGACCAATAAAGCCAATCGTAGTTGTTTCCATTGAAATATGCTCCTTCTTCTTATTGTGACAACAGAAAACCTGCAGCGAAGCTTCTGTCGTTAATAAACAGCGGGTTTTTATGTCCGCCAAACAGTATTATTTTATGACAAGGAGCGCCAATTGTCAACGATTTTGCGCTTTAAAGCGTTGCACTGTAATTTTGACCAATAAAAGAGAAAAATTTCTTGTCTAATTTGAATAAAATACTTGAATTGTTGCTATCTTTTTAGTAAAATATATACATATCAAAAATTGGGAGGTATTACATATGGACGTTTTCAGAAGCGACAGAATAAGAAATGTGGTCCTGCTCGGTCATGGCGGTGCCGGAAAGACAAGTCTGGTGGAGGCAATGGCTTACTTGTCAGGTATTACGAACCGCTTGGGAAAGGTAACAGATGGTAACACGGTAAGTGATTATGATAAAGAGGAGATTAAAAGAAAATTCTCAATTTCGACATCTGTGGTTCCGATTCAATGGGGGAAAGTAAAAATTAATGTACTGGACACCCCGGGCTATTTCGACTTTGTAGGGGAAGTGGAGGAAGCAGTTGCAGCAGCCGATGCGGCGATCATTGTGGTTTCAGGTAAAGCAGGCGTACAGGTAGGGACACAGAAAGCCTGGGAGATGTGTGAAAAATACAATCTTCCCCGCATGTTCTTTGTAACAGAGATGGATGTGGACAATGTAAGCTACAGAAAAGTAGTGGAAAGCCTGACAGAACTGTACGGAAAGAAAATCGCGCCGATCCATATGCCGATCCGTGAGAATGAAGAATTCGTAGGCTATGTAAACATCGTGAAACAGGCCGGAAGAAGATACATCGACAGAGGTCAGAAAAAAGAATGTCCGGTTCCTGAGTATCTGCAGGATTATCTGGAGCAGTATCATGACACATTGATGGAATCCGTAGCGGAGATCAGTGAGGAATTCATGGACCGCTACTTTGCAGGGGAAGAATTCTCCGTGGCAGAGGTTTCCGCAGCCCTGAAGA
The DNA here is from genome assembly GCF_022867815.1 of Blautia sp. NSJ-175. NCBI lineage: Bacteria > Bacillati > Bacillota > Clostridia > Lachnospirales > Lachnospiraceae > Blautia > Blautia sp. NSJ-175. Next base: position 3,212 of record NZ_JALIFQ010000028.1, on the reverse strand, counting down.
TGAATATTTCAGACGGCAGCATCATCCCGGTATGTATGGGCTCCACGGTGAACGTGCAGGGCGTTGCCAACCTGCTGGATGATATCTGCGGCTATTTCCCAAGTCCGGATCAGAAGACATGCGCAGGCATGAATGCCAAGACAAATGAGATTTACCAGGCGAACTATGACTTTGCAAAAGCAAAATCCGCATACGTGTTCAAGACCATTGTGGATCCGTTCCTGGGTAAATATTCCCTGGTCAAGGTCTGCTCCGGTGTTATCAAAGGCGATGACACCTTATACAATGTGACCAAGGATTCCGAAGAGAAATTAAATAAACTGTACGTGCTGGAAGGCTCCAAACCCATTGAGGTGCCGGAACTCCACGCAGGCGATATCGGTGCCATTGCCAAACTGAACACCGTAGCCACAGGAGATACCCTTTCCACAAAGAGCACACCCATCGTATTCGGCAAGACCGAGATTTCCGTTCCGTATACATACAAACGCTATAATACGGTGAACAAGGGCGATGATGACAAGGTTTCCCAGGCCCTCTCCAAGATGATGCAGGAAGATCTGACTCTGCGTGTGGAGAATGATTCCGCCAACCGCCAGACACTGATCTACGGGATCGGTGAGCAGCACCTTGACATTGTGGTGAGCAAACTGAAAGAGCGTTATAAAGTGGACATTGAACTTTCCAAACCGAGAGTTCCGTTCCGCGAGACAATCCGCAAAAAAGCCGATGTGGAAGCAAAATATAAGAAACAGTCCGGCGGACATGGTCAGTACGGTCACGTTAAGATGACATTCGAGCCTTCCGGAGATCTGGAGAAGCCTTATGTATTTGAGCAGATCGTAGTGGGCGGCGCAGTTCCCAAGAACTACTTCCCGGCAGTGGAGAAGGGTGTACAGGACTCTGTGATAAAAGGACCTCTGGCTGCCTATCCGGTAGTGGGTGTGAAGGCTGTGCTCTATGATGGTTCCTATCATCCGGTAGACTCCTCTGAGATGGCGTTCAAGACAGCCGCTGTCCAGGCATTTAAGAAGGGCTTCATGGAAGCCTCACCGGTTCTGCTGGAGCCGATCGTATCCATGAAGGTAACCGTTCCGGATAAATACACCGGTGATGTTATGGGAGATCTGAACAAACGCCGCGGCCGTGTGCTGGGCATGAATCCTGATCCGGACCATAAGGGATGCACCGTGGTGGAGGCAGATGTGCCTATGCTTTCCATCTATGGATACTCCACAGACCTGCGCTCCATGACAGGCGGAAGCGGTAACTTCGCTTTTGAATTCTCACGCTATGAGCAGGCTCCTTCTGATATCCAGGAGAAAGAGATCGCAGCCCGCGCAAGTGCGGAAGAGAACGAATAATCTGATATTTTTGCCCCGGAAACTGAAAGATTCGGTTTTCCGGGGCTTTTTCATGAAAAAAACTTGTAACCCGCCTTTTCTCATGGTAAACTGTTCCCTAAGCTAAAGAAAGGATTTGATAAAAGTATGAAGAAAAAAATTGCGGCGGGTCTTGCTGTGGTAGTTCTGGCATTCCTCTATTACTATTTTACTCTGCCGGCCATCAACATTCACGAGAGTGGATTCTGGTTCTTCCTGGTCGCCATTGTAGTGGTGATACTGGCAGTATACGGAATCAGGAAACGCTTCCACAGTGTGGGGGACGTAAAAAAGAACAAGGTGATGAAGGGCGGACTGCTGGTGATCGGAGCGATCATTGTTGTGTACGCCATCGGAAGCCTGCTGTCATCCCCCATTATCAATGCCAACAAGTATCAGAAGATTGTTATCCCCGAAGAAAGAGATTTTACAGAAGATATTGAGGAAATCAGCTACAACCAGATTCCTCTTCTCGATAAAGATTCCGCAGGACTTCTGGGAAACAGAAAGATGGGAAGCATGGTGGATATGGTCTCCCAGTTTGAGGTCAGTGATATCTACTCACAGATCAATTACCAGGGACAGCCTTACCGGGTGACCCCTCTTGTCTACGCCAGCCCCATCAAATGGCTGACGAACCAGAAAGAGGGCATTCCGGCCTATATCCGAATCGATATGGCAACCCAGAATACAGAGCTTGTGAAACTGGATGAGGGTATCAAATATTCCGAGTCCGAATATTTCAACAGAAATATTTACAGGCATCTGCGGTTCAATTATCCCACATATATGTTTGACCAGCTCAGCTTTGAGATCAACGATGAGGGAGTTCCTTATTGGATCTGTCCGGTAAAGAAATTCAACATTGGCCTTTTCGGCGGACAGACCATCGGCAAGGTGGTCCTCTGTAATGCCATCACCGGAGAGACAACAGAATATAACATAAAAGACTGTCCCCAGTGGGTGGACCGTGCCTATCCGGCAGATCTTCTGATCCAGCTCTATAACTATCACGGAATGCTGAAAAACGGATTTTTCAACAGCGTTCTGGGACAGAAAGGCTGTCTCAAAACAACAGACGGCTATAATTATCTGGCGCTGGAGGACGACGTGTGGGTATACACAGGCATTACCTCTGTCAGCGGCGACCGCTCCAATGTGGGATTTGTGCTGATGAACCAGCGTACCATGGAGACCAGGTATTATTCCTGTGCCGGCGCGGAGGAGTATTCCGCTATGGAGTCCGCGGAAGGTCAGGTACAGAACTTAAAATATACGGCAGCCTTCCCGCTGCTTCTGAATATTTCCGGGGAGCCCACATATTTTATGGCTCTGAAAGACGGCGGAGGTCTGGTTAAGAAGTACGCAATGGTCAATATCCAGAAATACCAGAATGTAGCCATCGGAGATACCGTGGCAGAATGTGAGAAAGCCTATGTGAAGCTGCTGGCTGCCAACGGGATTTCCTCCGGCACCGAGACACTCACTTCCCAGACCGTATCCGGTAAGATCAAGCGGGTGGCCCAGGCCGTCATGGATGGAAATTCCCACTTCTATGTGGTGCTGGAGAACAAGGATCTGGTGTTTGATTTTCCGGTTACAGAATATCCTGAAATTATAAAATATGACGTGGGAGATACCCTTACCATTGAATACACGGAAGGGGAGCCGGCCTGTACGGTGCTCTCACTGGAAGAATAGGATTTTTTTGGTTACTGTTCAGAGGTATGCATAAGTCATTGTAAAAAATGACGAAATTTATTTTTTTATTTTGTGGATAACCATTCGCGGCAGGAAAAACTGTGTTTATAGTTTTTCCTGCTGTTCTTT
>NZ_JALIFQ010000027.1:0-66253 GCF_022867815.1 Blautia sp. NSJ-175 | reverse complement strand
AACCAGCGAATATATTTGACAGAGTATCCAGAATATTTGGATAAGAAAACCGATGGCTTTGACTGTTATCAGTCTACACCATCGGTTTTCTCATGTCCAGCTAACCTCTGAACAGTAACCCATTTTATCTGCCATACCACGCCAATGAAGTTCTTCACTACGCAATCTCACTACATGGCCATTATCAAAGCATAAACCGCATTGGTCGCGGACAATCATAAAAAAAGCATATTTCTATCTAAACAAGATAATAAATATCTACCCTATCCAACATTATATCTTGTTTCAGTATAAAATCAATAGACGCGATAAAAAATATCTAAATAAGACAGAGAAAATGGAGATTTATGAATGGGTAGAAGCATGTTTACAATAAAAGGAAATATCTGCTCTGATAAAGTAAGATTGGGCCGCGCACTGCAAAAGCCCCCGATCACACAAGAAGAGCTTGCCCAAAGGATTCAGTTTATGGGTATGGAGGACATGACGCCTCTGATCATCTCACGTATAGAGAAGAACCAACGACATGTCTGTGATGCAGAATTGCTTATGCTGGCAAAAGCCTTGCATGTATCAATGGAATGGCTGGTTAGTGATACAGACGAGATAAAGATAAAATAAAATCTATTTGTGGCAAAAAAACGATGCAGAACAGGCTTTTTTAATAAGATGGCCTTTGTTGTTTTATGTCGAAAAACTTTTCCGTGCATGGCGGCGTCCTCCTGATTGCCGCCATGTCAAATTGCAAGGTGTAGGGTCGTCGTTGGGTTTTCTGCAAAAGGAAACGGCGGCTCAAATTTAGAGCTGCCGTTTCATGGGCGCGTGAATAGGGCTGCTGTACGACGGCTTTTTTCTTTTGCCGTCGTCCGGCAGATGAAATTTCTATTCTACTTATTTTTCTAATGTTAGAGGGATTATTTCCTTCCTCATAGACTGAGAGGCAATAAACGCATACAGGAGATAAATAAGGGTAAAAATCAGTAAAGCACTCAAAACCACAAGTGCTATCAATGCGGTTAGATTATCAAATACAGGCACATCATAAGAAGCTATAAAAAGCGTATGGCTCATTGACTTTAGTAAGCAACTACCAATGACTATTGCAGGAATAAATGGCAATGCGAAGTAAAGAAATATATGATCTCTCAACATTTTTTCAAGAACAATCACCTCGTTTCCAAGTGTTCTCATTACATTGTATTGACGCTTTATTGTTTTCACTTCCGTCAAAAGTTGAACAGCGAGTATTACAATACTAATTATGCCGATAACCAGCGACAAGTAGCACAATGGCAGAATAATTAAGATAGCTTGGCTGGTAGGTGTACTTGCTAATTTGCCCATGTAGTAATAGTTTCCTTTGTCGAGGATTTTTGTTGTGTATCCGTTTTCCCCGGAAGCAACCACATTGGAGTTCAATGGCCTAACTTGCGGAAATTCGTTTTCCAATTCAGACATATCAATCACTGTTTCGGATTGAGCAACATAGAGGCTGTACATCGCTTCCATATTTTCAATATAGTGATCCGGGACAACGATTACAAAATCTTGGCCGTTACCATATCCACCATACTGTGAGAACGCCTCGGTAAAAATATCCTTGCAAACCAGAGTGCCTTTTTCAATCTGAAAATTTGTAAATGTATCTTTCAGATATGGCAGACAATGAATGATGTATTGTTCTTCTGACAATGGTATTTGAGGCAGGCCCAACATTGCTCGCAAATTACAATAATCACTATATTTCATAAAGGCATCGTACTGGTTTTCTGCAATAACATAGTCGTTGATTGATACGGTTTTGCTTGCCCTGTTCCAGTATTTTGTTAAGACACGATTTCTAATGTCAGTAAATTGTGTGCTTTTATCTGTATATAAGCAATAGGAATATTGGTTGTCTACATCAATGCGTTCATTCAAGAATGAGGAATATTGGCTATAATCACCGTTCTCACCTACATGAACAATCGCAAGGTCGAATGGCTGCATAACAACTGCTTTCTCCATGACCTGATAAAAAGCATTTGTCATACCAATACAAACGATGGTGCAGGTGAATAAAATTGAGATAACACCTAATGAGAAACTCATTTTGTTGGATTTTGAAAGGAACATTCGTAAGGTAACTAAACGACTTCCTTTGTATTTCCAGTTCTGAGATTTATTAAGCATTTCGTGTATGATATAAATAAATCCTCGAAAGAAGAACAACAGCCCCAACATTGCCGAAACTGCACCTGCGGTAATGCTTGCCACTGTCTGTTTTGTTCCCGCAAACAAATAGAAACTTACAATGAGCATTACCACGGAAATCAGCAAAAACATGAAGCCAGTTTTAGATTGGTGTTCACGAACACTACTGTTGTTCCGACTGTAATTCAACAGATCTATCAATTTAACCGTTTGTACTTTTCTATTCGTCTTAATCAGTGCGATTATATAGACAATGCAAAATTCGATGCAAGTCAAGCCGACTGCTGATACAGAAAGAAAAGCTAATAATGCTTCTTGAAAGTGGAATAGATTTGAAACAAAACTTTCTAATATTTTAGAAACTAAAATCCCAAAGCCAAAGCCCACAATAACAGCCATAAGGCCCAAAAAAGCATTTTCCTTAAATATCATTTTGCAAATGTCGCCTTTTTCTACACCCAATATCATATAGGTGCTAATTTCCTTGCTGCGACGCTGTAAGATGAAGTCCATCATGTAGCTGATAAACCACCCAAGTGCAAATACAACGACGGCAGAAAAAAGGGCGGCAATCACGCCAATATCACCGTTTCCGCTCTCGGCAAATAAACGAAAAAGCTGTTGCATAGTATGAGAAACAATAAGAGAATTGAACGCATACATAAGGGCAACAACGCCGATAAGGGAAAACCAAAAAATCTTATATTCACTTAACTGCCGTTTCATATTACGTTGTGAAAGACTTGCAAGCATAATTTCAATTCCCTCCCATCATGGTGAGGACATCTAAAATCTTGTTAAAGAAAGTTCTGCGAGAATCGTTGCCTTTGCGGATTTCCGTAAAAATCGTGCCGTCGCGCAAAAAGAGAATACGATTTGCATAACTCGCAGAAAAGGCGTCATGCGTTACCATTAGTATGGTTGCACCCAGCGTTTCGTTGATGCTCTGGATAGTGGATAGCAGCATCTGGGACGAATGGCTGTCCAGTGCGCCGGTGGGTTCGTCCGCCAGAATCAGCTTAGGATTGTTGATGATGGCTCTGGCGCAGGCGCACCGTTGCTTTTGGCCGCCGGATACCTGATAGGGGTATTTTTTCAGAATATCCGTGATGTTTAGTTTACTGGACATTTCTTGTACCCGCCCGTCGATCTCACCTGCGGGAACCTTGTTGATTGTCAATGCTAGAGCAATGTTCTCGGAAATGGTCAGGGTGTCCAGCAGGTTAAAGTCCTGAAATACAAAGCCCAGATTTTCCCGGCGAAACCGGGCAATCTGCTTTTCGTTTATCTCTGTCACATCAGTCCCGTCCAGATGGATATGTCCTGCGCTGACCGTATCAATAGTGGAAATGCAGTTAAGCAGGGTGGTCTTGCCGGAGCCAGACGCGCCCATAATCCCTACAAATTCCCCCTCCTGAACGGAAAAGCTGATGTCTTGAATCGCTTTTGTGATGTTACCGCCATTTCCGTAATACTTCTGGATATGTTCCAGCTTCAAAACTTCTTTCATAGTATTATCACCTCTAATCCTATTGTAAAATAATATGAACGCCATTTGTATCAAGTTTTCTTACAAAGTTCTAACAGAAATGTAAGAAGTGCAGAACCATTTTAGCTCTGCACCTCATGGATCAGACAGTTAATGTGAAAAGCCAGAGAAATAGATGCGCCATGTTCAGATGATGCCGCTGTAATGCTGATACCCAGCTTGTCACAGAGGCGTTTACACAGGTATAGGCCGATCCCTGTGGACTGCTGGATCATGCGCCCGTTCTGCCCAGTAAATCCTTTTTCAAAGACGCGAGGCAGGTCAGCGAGTGAAATTCCGATTCCGTTATCCTCCACCACAAGAACCACTTGATCTCGTTGCCTACGGGCGGAAAAGCGAATAATCGGCTGCTCGGCCCGATATTTGACCGCATTGGCAATTAGTTGGTTTAGAATGAACCGCACCCATTTTTCATCAGAATAAACTGTATCCTGCATTTCCTCCACTTTCAGCCGCACCCCGCTCTGGAGCAGCAGGTATTTGTTGTCCGCAATCGCCTGATGCACCACTTGGGCCAGAGCCATTTCACGAACAGAATAATCTTTCTCAGTATGTTCGCTGCGGGCATAATAAAGCGCCTGTTCAGTAAAGCGGTTGGTCTTTTCGAGTTCCAACAGCAGTTCCTTTGTCCAGTCTGTCCGATGGTTTTCGCACAGTAGTTTCATAGCGGTAATAGGCGTTTTGATCTCGTGAATCCACTGTTCAATATATTCCTTGTATTCCTGACGTTCCTGACAAACCGTTCCAATCTGTTCCAACATAGATTTTCCGGCCATTTTCAAAAGCCGATAGTAAACCTGATCCTCTGCCTGTTCCGGCAACTCCATCACTTCGGAAACGAGATAGCGTTCCGAAAGCTGACCGGTCATGTCTAAAAGCTGTCGCATTTGTCGCTGTCGCTTCCAGTAAGTAAGGAACAGACCTGCCAACAAGATCAGCGCCCATACCGCAGAAATCAGTAGTACCACAGAAATAGGATTGCCACATACCAGCAGGAATACAGTAAGCGCAACCATGCAGATCAGGTTGGTCAGCAGGAATGGGATTCTATTTTTCCAATACTGTCTGCGGTTCATACTGTGTACCCCTGTCGATGCTTTGTTTTGATAAAATCTGTCAGACCGATACCTGTCAATTTTTCACGGATACGGTTGATGTTGACGCTTAGAGCGTTGTCATCCACATAGAGTTGATTATCCCATAAAAACTCTACTATATCTCTACGGGCACAGATTTTTCCTGCATTTTTGAATAGGTAATAAAGAATTTTCAGTTCGTTTTTGGTTAGTTCCACACTCTGTCCATCATAATCCAAGCTACTGGATTCCAAGTGTAGCACCGTAGCACCATAGACCATTTGCTCATTCTGCTGTACCGGGTATGACCGTTTGAGTAGGGATGCGATTTTTGCCAGAAGAATCGCCGTGTGATAGGGTTTTGTAATAAAGGCGTCACCGCCCAGCATGATGCTGTTGAGTTCATCCATATCTGTATTGCAGCTTGTTACAAAAATAATTGGAACATTTGAATTGCTGCGAATTTGAGAACAGATAGAAAAGCCGCTTTCATTGGGCAATTTAATATCTAATAAGACAAGGTGTGGATCTTCTGCTCTAAAAGTATCGTTCACCTTTGAAAAATCCTTTACTGAAACAGCAGTATATCCATTGCCGCGCAAAAGGATTTCCAATTCGCTTTGTATAACAGGATCATCTTCAATAATCAGTATCTTATATGGTTTCATGTTTTAATTCCTTTCCTTGTTTCGTTCGCATATCTAAGGGCTTTTCGGTGTCCTTCGGGATTAACCATACTGTCCCCATTTTTATGGCTCCGGGGATACGGGATGCAGCACAGTAATAATTTATCCATCGGGGAGTCACGCCCCATTTTTCACCTGCTTCTTTCAAAGTCATATAGTCCATAATACACCTCCAATTTATTCATTATAATTCGTTTTCTCGAAGAATACAAGGAACAGAATATGAATTATAGAATGTAGCATCACTGTAAACAGTACGCAGAACACGAGAGCTGAAATGCTCATCCTATCTACGCATTTAGAGGACAAAAAGCTCGCAGAAATCAAGGCTTTTCGGCGGTGGTCGGTGGGGTGGCAGAATGATATATCAAATACCTGCCGGAACGAGCTTTGAAATGCGTAGAATAAACCCATAGGAAAACGATGGGTATAGGGCCAACAGGCTGACATGTCCGGCGCTTTCTTAGGAGCTGTTCAGGAGGGCCCGGATTAGTTTGCTTTGTTTTCATGGTTTTGCGTTCTTATAATCAAAGAAATATGAATTATAAAGTTTAATTAACCCGCATATAACAACATTCCACGGACAAAGTATGAATTATACAATGTAAATGGGTGATGCTATATGGCGAAAGTTGAAGATTGTCCCGGTTTTGAAACTTTCGGCGCGGATGTAAAAGCCGCACGGAAAGCAAAACATCTGGCGCGTAAAACGCTGGCTGAAATGGTGGGTATTGAATGGCGCTATCTTGCCAATATTGAGAATAAAGGCACGATCCCCAGCCTCCCGGTTGTGATCCAGCTTATTAAAATCTGCGGGCTTCCCGTAGAACGGTATTTCAACCCGGAAATCATGCGAGGGGACAGCGAACAGCGGCAACGGGTCAGCCACAAGCTGAAACTTTGCCCGGAACACTATTTGCCGGTCATAGCAAATCACCCTGCCGACTTACGGTTTTTTTTATTCGGCAGAGTGCCACTGCAATATAAAATTTTCTTTTTTACTTCTCTAACAAGACAGCTATCGTTAGACTATCTTCACAATACGGTTTTCCTGCTACATCGCTAAATACTTCACATATTTTAAAACCTTCTGATTTCATTTCATTGATTAGAGTTTCCTTTGTAAAATAGGTATTCCAGATATAGTAAATAGCAGCAGAATCATTTGGAGAAATGATGGATGTTTGCTCCAATGTGACACAATCTGAGTACCGAAAAGACGAGTTAAACTCAAGGTACTTTTCTTTCTTCCAAAAGCCGCCTGTCGGATATATATTCCATGTGTTCTTTTCTTCAAAACAGTTGTACTTACTCATTGAAAATACATCCAGCAAAAATTTCCCTCCGGGCCTTAGATGTGTATATACCACTTTCAATAAGGTTTTCCTATCTTCTGATGATAAAGCACCATAGTCACAGTAAATTAAAGTTGAAAAATCAAAAGTTTTGTTCAAGTTCATGTTCAAGTAGTCCTGATACAGATACTGTATATTAAGGTTTTGTTTAGCGGCAGAACTTGTCGCATAATTTATAGAGCGCTTTGAAAAATCAATCCCTGTAACCGAGTAACCAAATTGAGCAAACCTTTCAGCATATATACCAGGACCACAACCTATATCAAGGAGTTCATTAAATTCTGATGGCCGAACAATTCTTGTTATCCAGTCGGCAGATTTATTTATAAAATCTAATTTTCTACTTGCTCCATTAAACTCTGGATTTAAATGCGCTTTTAACATTTGCAACGATATATGTTCGTCATCCCAAAAGGGGATCTCCATTTTTTTGTAAAGAGATGGCTTTTCAAAAATAGTGAGTAAATTGTCATACATAACTAAGTTCTCCTTTCATGTTTGGTCAAAAGAAAAAGCCGTAGATTTTACTCTACGGCTAATCTTTCCTAAGGATAAGAAAAGTTAAGAGTAAAATAAAATCAAACCTTAGGCATGAAAAATAAACTGTTCAATCAGTTATCTTTTTACCTATTGAATTGATTTTATCTACTCTTTTCCAGTCATATCAACACCACCGATTATGTGGCATCTGATACGCCGGACTTTCATCACCTTTTTCTATTTGTTTTTATTTATTTTATCCTATCCCAAAGCCATTGTCAATAGTATCTACATAAAATTACGAAATAAAATACTCATAAAACTGAAATTCAGTTTCATTCACATAATTAAACCAGAAATGTAGAATGATATAGGGTGAAATGAAAATGAATGAACGCAAAGAAATAACACGGTTTGACTCTCACGCCCTGGGGCTTGCCTTCAAGGACGCCGCTTTTCCGCCATCAGCTCATTGATTTTGTCAAAAGACACCACCACATCCCCCGCCTCGGGCTGGGCAGGCCCGGACTGCTCCGGCTGGGGAGCGGCGGCCTGTTCGGGAGCAGGAGCCTGGGGCTGTTCCTCTGTTACCGGGCCGGGAGCCGGGGGTGTGTTCTGCTCGCCGGGGCCGGTGTTCAATTTTTCATCTGCCATTCACTATCCTCCTTTTCGTGAAAGTTGCACAATTTTGAGGGCTAAATTTCTGTAATTATTTTTTACCTCCTTTCCTCTATCCACGCAAAAAAGCCGCCCGATTTTTCATGCCGGACGGCTTTCTGCGTAATGTGATAGATCAAATATTATTTTTTTCGGTTTGTAGGCTTTGAAAAGCCTTGTATTTACAGTGTTCCTAATAAGATGCAATCATAGGAAGTGTAGCCACACTTCCGAAAACCGGCCTGACCCTGTCCCTGCGGGCCGTGGCCGGTTGCTTGTTGGGGAAAGCCCCAAACCCCTGTTCAGAAAGGATGGTGAAAACATGGCAAACCGAACACGAAACTTTGTGCTGCGTGTCCCTGTGACGCCGGAAGAACGGGCCTTGATCCAGCAGAAAATGGCCCAGCTCCACACAAAGAACTTTTCCGCCTATGCCCGGAAAATGCTTATTGACGGGTATATCGTCCACATGGACACCAGCGACATCCGGGCGCAGACCGCCGAGCTGCAAAAGATCGGCGCCAATGTCAATCAGATTGCCCGGCGTATCAACAGTACCGGGATTGTGTACGCGCAGGACATTGAGGACATCAAAGGAGCGCTGGCGAAGATATGGCAGTTACAAAGATACATCCTATCAAGTCAACGCTGAAAAAGGCGCGGCTTTTGGGGCTATGCCGTTTCTCCGTTATGGATATGTGCCAAATCTGCTTGAAGTGTACAAAACTTCAAGTATAATGATATACAAGAGGTGATAAGATGTTTAGAATAGGTGAATTTTCAAAGCTGACACAAGTATCTATTCGTATGCTTCGATATTATGATGAAGTGGGGCTGTTGAAACCAGCAGAAGTCGATAAATGGACGGGACACCGAATGTACTCTGTAACTCAAATCCCCCGTCTGAACAGAATATTGTATTTGCGTGACAGTGGCTTTCTTGTTTCTGAAATTGCACTTGCGCTTGAAATGAATGATCGTTTACTTCTTGAAACCCTTGAAAAAAAACGATTAGAAATCGAGCAGACTATACAAAACGAGCAGGAGAAAATACGGAAAATTGCGATAGCAAAAAACGAGATACAAGAAAACAAAGGGGAACTTCATTACAATATTTCCATTAAGGCGATACCAGAGTATCAAGTGTTATCTTTGCGTAGAGTTGTTCCGACATATTACTCCGAGGGTGATTTATGGAATGAACTTTCTGCTTTTGCCAAAGAGCAGAAAATAGAAATGTCCAATCATACATTTTCCGTTTATCACGACACAGAGTATAAAGAACAAAATGTAGATATTGAGTTATGCGTTCCTGTAAATAAACCGTGTAAAAATATTGCTCCATTCTGTTTCCGCACGATTGAGCCTGTACCTGTTATGGCCTGCACGATGGTGTATGGTGATTTTTCAAATATCAAAGGAGCATATATTGCTTTTGCTGAATGGCTGCAAAAAAACAGTGAATATCAAATGTCCAATCCTATGCGCCAAATTGTGCATAGAGGGTCGTGGAATGAATGTAATCCGGCGAAGTACCTGACTGAAATACAAATACCTTTGGAATTAAGGTAGTAATGTCCTGCAAAAATGCAGGGCATTTTTATTTTCCCTCTTGTATCTCACATGATGTGAGGTATTATACTGAACTCACAACGAAAAACAGGAGGTACGATATGAACGATTATCAATTAAAACCTATTGGAAAGGTAAAGAATGATCACAACGGAGCATTTATAGAATTAGAGCCGGAATATATTCCCGGACTGCAAGCATTGGAAGGATTTAGTCATATCAATGTAGTGTGGTGGTTCAGTGATTGTGATAATCAATCAGACAGAAAGATACTACAAACCGAACAGCCCTATAAAAATGCACCATCAGTAATGGGCGTTTTCGCCACAAGGTCGCCCGCCCGTCCTAACCCTATTGCTTTAACAACATCAGAAATTATCAGTATTGATCTTAACAGGGGAATTATTCGGCTTACTTTTATTGACGCGAACGACAGCACTCCCGTATTGGATATAAAGCCATATACGCCGAGTTTTGACAGAGTGGAGACCCCCGGCGTTCCCGTATGGTGCAGTGAATGGCCGAGAAGCACAGAAGCGTCCGGCTACTTTAATTTGGAACAAGTATTCAATTTCTAAGAGGGCTTTATGAAACTACAAGATTATATTCAGAACAAACCGATACTTGATACAGAAAGGCTCCTATTACGTCCTTTGCAGTATGATGATATTGATGATTTGAAAGAATGGTTGGGTGACAAATCGTTGTATCAATATTGGGGGAAACGTCCCGGAAAAAGTGACTTAAACCCGGAATTGTTATTTCAAAAAAAGGAACGACCTACAAAGAGCTTTCATTGGGGAATTGTTTATAAAAAGGACAATAAAGTAATTGGTGAGATGTGGGTATATCTCATTGAAAATGATCGTATGGCAAAGGTGGCGTTCCGGCTTTCCCCGATTTATCAAGGAAACGGTTTTATGGCAGAAGCATTAACTGAAGTAGTGATTTTCTGTTTTGAAAAAACAGAATTGCGACGATTATGGACTGATGTCCATGTTCTAAATATCGCGTCATATAAAACACTGGAAAAAGCAGGGTTTAAGCGTGAGGGACATATCCGCGACGGTAAAATGGTGAATACCTATTGCGATTACTATTTATATGGTATGACGAGAACCGATTATTATGAAACAAAGGGTATGGCACAGCTGCAAAACGGGTAATAGAAAAACCGTTGTTGTGGTGACGGGATTTTCATGCGCCCAAACAAAATAAAGGTAGCCTACAGCAGCCCTCTTTTCATGCCACATTTACCGAGTATGTACTATACCATGTAAATCAACTTCATAATACTTCTATATTCGCCCGATTGGCCTACGACCTGCCGGGCGAAATTTGTTGTTTTCTGCGGTCTGCTCTATACCCTGAAAATCATTTCAAAAAATTTCCCCAGAGGAGGCGTTTAGCGGGCAGGCAGACATCGTGTCCTCTCTAATCCTATTACGGATTTTTCTCCCACAAAGAAAGAATATGAGCCATTCCATATTACTTGTTACTCCCATCTGAAAAAGCGAAAAGACACACCGATACAAATGACAGCAAGTACCGCCATGACAATAAGCGGAACAAAAATATTTTCGATTGGAAGTCCTAACGAAGCAGCTTTCAAAATCTTTATCCCCTGTGTCAAAGGCAGAATATCCGCTATCTTTTGCAATGCACTCGGCATTTCCTCATACGGCAGGGTTGCTCCAGAAAAAATAAGCATTGGGAAATAGAGCAGGCTTGCAATTACGCTCGCTGTCTGAGAGTTGGGAGATATTCCCCCAACCATCATTCCGATGCTGAATATGGAGAGCATTACCAATATATATCCGCCAAGGAAAGCAGGCAGAGAACCAAGCAGGTGGAAGCCAAAAAAGAGCGTTGATACTATATAGAGCAATGCAAGCGATGCAACGGAATAAATTATGTAAATCGCCACCTGCACCGTTAAAATCATTACGGGGCTGACAGGAGTGACCTTAAAGCGTTTCAATATCTTTCTGCTTCGGTAATCGGATACCACAAGAGGCAACCCCATAACGCCGCCTGAACAAATCGCAATCGTTGACAACGCTCCAAAGGACTGATCGAGAAATGTGTACTCTGCACCTTCAAAAGCTGGTTTGTCGCCGTAAATAACGCCAAGTATAATCAAAACCACGAGTGGAATACAGATTGCAAATATGACCATGTTCATATCCCTCAGGGACAGTTTCATTTCGTTTTTCAGTATTGTTTTAAATGTTCTCATTTTCGCTTACCCCCTCGTCAGAATACCATAAGTACGCATCTTCAAATTTGTCATAAGGACTGCCTGCAATGGCTTCTTCTACTGTTCCATAAAAGACGGCTTTCCCCCTTTTTAGTATGCAGATTGTGTCGCATAATGCTTCTACCTCATCCATAAAATGCGAGGTCAGAAAAATGGTCAGTCCTTTTTCTTTGAGGTCAGATAAGATTTTCCATACCTCTCGTCTGGCTTTTGCGTCAAGCCCCGTGGTCAGCTCGTCCAGAAAAACAACTTTAGGCTGCGGTATCAAAGCCAAAACAATAAACAGCTTTTGCCGCTGTCCTCCTGAAAGCTCCTTTACCATACTTTTTGCTTTATCAAAGATGCCAAACTGTTTCAGAAGTTCCCCATAATCTGCAGCATTCTTATAGAGTGACTGTGTTACTTCGCACAATTCGGAAACCGTCACTTTATCTTGATAATTCGCTTCCTGGAATTGAACACCGACATTTTCAAAAAGCTGTTTTCTTTGCAGGAGTGGGTCCATCCCTAAAATGGAAACCGTACCTGCATCGGGTTTTCTTGTGCCTAACATACATTCGATTGTGGTGCTTTTTCCTGCACCGTTTGCCCCAAGCAACCCGAAGACCGAACCTTGTGTTACTGACAAATCCAGGCCCTGCACGGCATTCAATCTGCCATAAGATTTTGAAAGTTGTTTTACGCTGATGATTTCTTCCATCAACCTGTCCTCCTTTTTCGTTTTTACTACATTATTTTAGCAGTTCAAAAAAGGTTGGTGTAAAGGTGGAGGGTTAGGAAAATATACTTTTCATATCATTAAGAATGCCTATCATTTTCTTGGCATTTTCCGCTGCCTTTTGCAATGAGATAATCAGTCTGTCGCATACGGATATAATATCCGTATCGTCTTTTGGAGTATTAAGTACCCGTTTTATATTGGTATGAGGGTCGTCTGAGAGCGCATGGAGCATACGCAGGATTGCTTCCAATGAATAATTGGCACACCGAAGTGATCTTATTATTTTTAATCGCTTTATGTCTTCGTCTGTGTAATAGCGATAGCCATTTTGTTTACGTTTTATTCGCATCAGCCCGTTTAGTTCCCAATTTCGGAGTGTATCCATGGAAATATTCAGATATTCCGAAACTTCTTTACGTTTCAAGCAAAGCGGCGGTGTTTCGGATATTGCTCTTCCCTCTAAAATCTGCCGTGTTATAGCAATGGCTTCTTCCGCATTTCTTACTTCCTTTTGTATCTGACTCAGATATTCATTTGCCAAAACAAGTGCTTGATCAAAGTCTTTCTTTGCTGAAACCTTAACCGTTTCCACAATCTTTTTTCTCAGTCCGTTCTGAAGGACCTCTATTTGAAATGCGGTACGGGCAAGCCGAAACTGTTCGATATGAAAATCGGTAAATACACGATAACCGTTTGCTTTACGTTCTGCCTTTGGTATCAATTCCCATTCTTCATAAAGCCGTACAGTATTCGGATGTATGCCTATAATCTTTGCTACTTCCGAAGTAGTATATGTATTCATTTGTAACCACCTCCGTTCTGTTAAGCATACCATATATAAAAAGTATGGTGTTAAAGTGGAGGGTTTATTATAGCAAAATTTCTTTGTATTCGCAAATATGCCAACGCCGACAAATGGTTCAACTCACAAGTCCACTGATTCTGTATCTTTGCATCTGGCTCGGATTCAGCCCATGGAAACAGGCCCCTCAAGGCGCAAAAAAACGGTGCAATCATCAGACTGCACCGCTTTTTCATTCTACTTTAGAACATTGGATCAGAAGCGTATTCTGCTTCTCCCTGATTCTCCTGATACTGCGGGTTTTCCTGTGCCTGTGCTGTTCGCTGGCTGCCCGGATGATATTGGTTTGCATACCATGCACCCAGCCATGCTGAATAGTGCAGTCTTGTCGTAAGCAGCAGTTCACTGAATGTTTCAAATGTCATACTGACTGCCACATGATTTTCCGGCTTGCTTCCGAACTTGGGAACGATTAAACCTTTCTGATCTGTTTCACCAGGCCCGCTGTCCGCTACAAACAAGAAATCCGATTTGCTTCCTGCCAATAGCTGTGCTGTTCTGGACAGGCTTTTTCCATCTGCCCGAGAACGCCCGTAT
This sequence comes from Blautia sp. NSJ-175, assembly GCF_022867815.1. Lineage (NCBI taxonomy): Bacteria > Bacillati > Bacillota > Clostridia > Lachnospirales > Lachnospiraceae > Blautia > Blautia sp. NSJ-175. The sequence goes on along the minus strand of NZ_JALIFQ010000027.1, from coordinate 52,305 downwards.
TTTGCAAGCTTTTCGGCAGAAGTGCCACCTAGGCACTGATAAAGCGGTGTTTTTTCCCCACTTGTCTTCTTATTCTTCAGCAGATAACGAAGTTCCCCGCCTTCCAGCTTGCGGCATAATTCCAGAAACTCGTCCACCGCAATGTAAATATGGATGTTGTTTGTCTGCCGTTGTCCAATCGGACGGCTCAGATCGTAGGTCGCAAAAGCAAGATGGATTCTCCCAATCTCAAAAGCGTCATTCAGGCTCTCCACAAAGCAGTTGCGAGCATCCTTTCGGATAATCTGATGCTGGTTACGATCCTCATTCATTTGCTCTACCGCCTTCCTTTATGGGCGCCATCTGCAGCAGTGCAGTGATTTCCCGGACATTCTTTTCAAACTGCGGCAGAAATTCCTGATCAGTTTCATAATGCAGATATAAGCCGACAAAAGCCGCTGTCCATGACAGCTCCATGATACGCCCACTGGCCGTCTTTTCCGCTTCACGGAAAAACTGCCCGAATTCCATGATTGCCTGCTGCCACTTGACAAAAAACTCATCCTCCAGTGACATTCCAAACTCTCCAAGCCATTCCCGCACCGTATGGGTTTCAGCATTATCACCGCACCCAGGATTGGTAAAAATATACTGTATCTGGCTTGCTGAAATTTTCTCTGAAGGATTTGAATCCTTTTCAAACATCAGGCATCTTCCTATCGGGAACAGAGCACATACCGCCGGTTTTGCCTTATGGACAGAGCATTTTCTGTCTTTCAGCAGCGGGCATCTTTTTATGGATCCACGGGGCTTCAATCTAACTATGGGCATACGGGAATCGCAGCCGACATAAGTTTCGCAGTAGGTTTTAAACAGTTTTGCGGTCGTTATCCCAAGCTCCTTTGCCATGTTATAGATATCTCGCGGCGTCAAAAGGATATCCTCCCGATTGATGCAGCATTTGCCGCACATGGTGCAATGAAACGGAAACGGCTCATCCACACCGATTTTCATTGCCTCAAAATTGTCTACGATATTTTTTAATCTTTCATCCATGGTATTTCCTCCTAAAAATAATTAAGGCGCCGGATTCCGACGCCTTGTTGTTGTGTCATACTGACTTGAAAATTTAGTTGTCTTTGTCATCCGCCATTTTGCGCAGAACCTCCAGCAGCTTATCGTTATTGTTTTTAAACTGTGGAAGGAAAGACTTATCCAGATCGTAATCCGAATACTTGTAGAAAAGGAACATCATCACGGCCCTTGTCCGGTTATGCTCAGGAATCTTCTTCAGTAATTTTTCTATCTCCTGTGCTGAACCGATATCCGTGTTCAAAAATTCAAAATCCTGTTTACTACAGCGCTTTTGAATCCATTTTTTCACGGACATCTGCGGACCCGAATAGTGATGTGGCTGCTCCATACTGAGATACTGTTCATACCCGCCAAGTTCATATGGTCCGACAGCAATGGGATATGTACGGCACGCCCGCGGATGAACAGAATGAATCGTACACCGATTATCCTTCAGAAAAATGCACGCATCATCCGCTCCAACCGTTTTCAGCATAAATACCGTATATCCGTTTTCACTAAGTAAGACAGGCTCTGCGTAGGCAGCAAGCACATCTTCCACACAGCTCACGTTTTCACCTTTGTCCCTCAGATGTTTGGCAAGCCGAAAAGCATCCAGACTCTCCAGCGGCACGCTTTCCCTGACATGCCGGCAGCAAGCGCCGCACATCCTGCACTTGAATGGAAATCGGTCTGACAGATTGACAGGAACCATTTTTGTCATGAATTCTTTCATACGTCCTCCTCGCTTACCAGATATCCCGGCACGGAACAAACTCCACAACGGTATCTTCGGCAATCGGCGTATCCGGCTCTCCATCAAACTCATTGTTGTATTTCGTACAAATATTCGGTTTCCAGCCTTTGCGTGGATCCACATCCACATACAGCCGGCCTTCCGATTCATAAACCGGTCTGTCCCAGCTGTCGCGCCCTTTATAGTTCAATATCAGTTTCTTCATGATTGTATCCTTTCTGCGCCCTACAGGCGCCCCAAATCAGCTTTTTCCTTTTCAAACGCAATCTCCTCAAACCCGAACCGGTCGCAGAAGTAAAACCTGCTTTCCTTTTCAGAACGGATGACCTCGACTACATCCGACATGGTCATAGACCGTCCACGGAAGCCTTCCGGATGCGATACGTTAAAACGTACATATACCGCTTCCAGTTCGGCAAGTTCTTGATCCATTTTGTTTTTGGCATTCCGAGACACAGCGATGTCCAGATCCCCGCTGAATACTGCTTCGTAAATCTCAGCCGGAACATGTCCGCCGCTTGCCGCCCGGATGCTTCTCAAATCGCTGAATATCAAGTATCTGTTTTCCGGTTCCGGGATGATTTGATACAACGTGATTTTCATGATGGTATCCCCCTTTCTACGCAGAGCTCATCTGTCTTCAAGAGCTGCAGACAGTATGGGAGTATACAATCTCCTTCCCCTGGGAAGATATTGTTCGCATCCGGTAAGATGACCCGCAAAACCTTGCGCCCGGTTTCCTCATACTCATCCAAGCGCACATCGCAGTCTTCATAAATTCCGGAAACCATATCTCCAGACTGGAAGCGTTCTCCAGACTGAACTCTTAGCCCCAAAGTATTGAGGATTCGTCCAATCTCTTCCGTCGGCAAAAAAAGTACCATTTGGAAATCCAAGTGCCCATAGCGTTCCAGCCCGTGGGTGTGGGCATTGCACATATAGGGCAAAAAGTCTGTTTCTACCTCACCACATTCATCACAGGCGCCATTGGCCACCAGATGGATGAGCCAGTCAATTTTCTGATCCATGATGCTCCTCCTCTCTGCGGTAAAATGCCATCATCCCCCGCATGGCGGAGCGTAAATCCTGGTCGAAGCTATCCCACTCCGTTATGAGATTCTCCATAGATTCTCTGTCACACATTTTGGCATCGTCCAGACAAAGCAGCTCATAGTCCACCTTATCTGCATCGTCATAAGGAAGAGCCAGAACGCCTTCCTTTACGAGAACGAAAAACGTGCCAAGATGCAGCCCATCAGAGATTGGATAGTTCCAGCAGAGTTCGTTGTGATACCGCTCCCTGTAATCCGCGCAGAAATCCATCAGCGTGGAATGCGTTGGACCGTTTTCGTGGAGATAAGCAATCAATTCACTTTTGCTCCTAAGATTATCCAAGCAAATATCATGCGGGCTGATCTCAACAATCCGTTTATAGACTGCCGGCCGTTTTTCCCGGACGTTGACCAGCCAAAGAGCCAATTCCGTGGTACTCTCATGGCACCATGACAGTCTTAAAGCTTTTTCCAACAGAGCACGGGACAAACGCTCTCCGATTGCGGCTGATTTGTCTGAATCCTGAGGAATTGCTTCTTGCTGCATCTCCTCATCCCCATTAACAAACCGGATAAGCTTGTCTATTTCGGCAATGGTAAAACGACCAGTGGTCGCCTGAAAGCCCCAGTAATGATCATCCTCATAACCCGCTGTGCCATGAATGGTTCTGTCTAAAATTTTGCCTGCACATTCTGCGATCAGTCTGGACACTTCTTTCCAGTCCAATTTGAGTGTGCGGCAGTATATGTAATTACTCATTTGATTCCCTTTCTGCCATATATGGCTTGTAATAAACTGTGTCTTCCTTGTCAGACTGGTAAGCTCCAATGCAGACCTCGTGGCAGGGGCCGCGCTCAGGGTTGTATTCTGCAAAACAGATTGGCCCATCAATCTCCGGCTTTTCTGTATCCCAGTAAACATTGATTGCAGGAAAATTCTCATCGTCGATTGCAACTGCCCTAAGACTGCTTCCATCCGGCAGAGGCAGTACGATGGTCGGATATTTCGGCAGGGAAGCATACTGTTCGTCCGACAGCGAAAACCTTTTCTTGTAAGACCGGGTATATCGCTTCTGTGCTCTGTCCAGTTCATCCCGCAATGTAGCAAAAATCTGCTGTACCTGCTCTTGCGTAAAAGCATATACGGCAGGATTGGAACAATTTCCAAGCAGTCTTACCATTTTGATAATCTTGTTGACCCGGGCTTCTGCCACACGGCGGAAGCGGTCTGGCCTTGACTCTCTCATGCTGTGACACCTCCGTTCTGTACGCATTCGATTTCAAATGCGTATCCTGAAAAGAAATTTTGATTGCTGTCCAAATAGTCCTGTGCCGCCTTTTCGGTCTTGAACTTCCGAATCATCTGTGATTTCGGCTTTTGAAACCTTGCAAACCAGATCTTTCGGCTGCTCCGCTTCACAAAATACCCCTGCGCTGCCCGCAGCACATAAAACTCCGGCAGTGTGCCGAAATCAAAGGGCGTTCCCTTGCGCCGCATGGGCGGGTGGGTAACATGGCGGTCGTCCCAGAAAGATACTGTAATGCTGTGGCCTGAAAGCTCCTTGATCTTATCCAGCAATTCCTCTGTCGTAGACACACAGTGCCTTTGCCAATAGTCACGCTCATAATCAACTACTGTCACGGTATTCCCGTGTTTTCTGTAGTCCTCCACGGTATGTGCCGATTTCATCCCTGCCAGGATCCAGCGCCCAAACTCGCCTTCTTCAAAAGACCGATTTCGGCTTTTGCGTGTCCCGCCCCGGTTATTCCTATTGGCTTCCTCATGGACGGCTGCTATCTCCTGCATTTCTTCTGCAGTAAACAGCATCCTCCCTGTATGAGGGTAGTTCAGAACCGACCAATGCTTTTCTGGGATCTCACGGCCCCGACTATCAAAGTCAAAGCAGTTTGACGAGCCATGATTTACAACGGGGATATATTTCTCCCCGACAAGGATGAATGCCTTGTCATAAAAAATTTCACTGCTCATGCCGTCACCTCCTGCCGGATAAGATGCAGGCGGTAGTTGGTATTACAGGTCTCAAAACGGATCTCATCAGGAGAAATCCTCACCATCCGAAGAACATTACTTGTCCTGCGTATCCCACCATTTTCTGCGATAAAAGCTGCAGTTCCAACAGACAGTGGACAGATAAGCCTGCCAGTGATTTCAAGATTCTTTTTTTGTGGGTTCATATCCATTGCCTCCTTTATATAAATCTAATTTCCAGTGCAGCGATTTCATCGTCCTGCTGATATGCGAACATCCCATAGCCGCCATCACCATACCCAGACGAGCTGTAAAAGCCATCTTCTGTAAGCCAGGCGTCTCCACGGGAGATTCTGTCGCAAAAAGCACTCCACTCTTCATCGCTGTAATCCGGTTTGTTATGGAAGAATCCGGCAAGTCCCGCGTCAACGCCAATACTGCCGATTTCCTTCATTGATTTTTGCGTAGGGATTACGCCGTTAAGATAGATACCGATGATTCCAACCAGTCTATATGAATATGGCTTTCCGTCACACTCACCTTTGTCAGCTTGATACCAGACCATGCAGGTATACTGCCCCTCTTTGATCTTCACATCGTTCATCCGGCACCAGGTATCCCTGTCGTAACAAGAATCCGTGATATCCACGCTGCCATGAAAATCCATAATGCCAATTTTCTTGCGTCTCATGTTGTCGCCCCTTTCTGTCCCTCAGGCTGATTTCTAAACTCACGTCCCACTGCGCTGAAACCACAATCGGCACAATCCCAGATGTCATTCTCATCAGGATAATGCGTAACCTCCACGCACTCATTTAGAGATTCCAGAAAGGTTCCGTTACAGTCAATCTTCCAGTCCTGCGTGACATGAGCTGTCACCTCAAAGCTTTCTGCTCCGCAAGCAGGACAGCGATATTTTGAATTCATCTTCTTTTCCTTTCTATAAAAAGCGAAAAGCGGAGCAGAAAATCTGCCCCGCCACTGTTATTCCGGCGAATTTACGCCAGCATTGCTTCAAATTCTTCCTCCGTCAGTGTTCTGATACCGAGCTGCTGCGCTTTCGCAAGCTTACTGCCGGCCTTTTCACCAACAATCAGATAATCGGTCTTTTTCGTTACCGAACTTGCCGGTTTTGCCCCCAGCTGTATCAGCTTCATCTGGATGCCGTCACGGGTGTAATTCTCCAGTTTGCCGGTTGCCACTACGGTCTTGCCATAGAAGAGATTTGCTGTATTTGTATTCATATCAAAATTCTCCTTTTCAAATTCAATTTTTTCAAGCAGCGGGCGCCAGAGTTTTTCTTCCTCTGTATCCGCATACCATGTATAAATGTTGTTGTGCATCGTCTCGCCGAAATCAGGAAGCTGTGTGAAGTCGAAGCCATCCTGAATCGCCTGTTCAAACGCTTCCCACGATCCATGGAAATAACTGTCCAAATCACGCCCGGCATGTCTGCCGACCATGGGGATCCCCAGACCGGCAATGAACTTCGCCAGCGTGCAGTGGCGGCTTTTCTCAATGGATGCCTGTAGACGTTCAAAGGATTTCTCCCCAAAGCCTTCCGTCTGGATAATCTCATCACGGTGTTGATCCAGCGCATAAAGATCTGCAAACGTCCGAATCCAGCCATGACTTACAAACTGCTCCAGAGTTTTTTCCGACAGGCCCTCGATATTCATCCTCGTTTTCTCACAAAAGTGGACAAATTTTCGCACCAGTTTGGCAGAACAATGCGGATTTTCACAGAACAGCTGGCGAATACCGCCGCTGCTTTTCCGGAAATTCAGCATCTTGCCACAGCAGGGACAATTGAGCGGAACACAGCAGGTTCCGGTCTTATTGAGGTTCTCTGCAATCTGCGGAATGATCATGTTCGCCTTATACACGCGGATTTTATCACCACGCCCTAAGGCAAGGTCCAAATAATTCTCGTAGTTATGCAGATACGCCCGGCTGACTTGAGTACCGTCAATAGACACCGGCTCAAAGATGCCTGTCAGACTGACCATCCCAGTGCGAGTGACTGCCACATCCAGACCAATGAATGTGGTTTCATACAGTTCATCTTCCCACTTCAATGCAATCAAACGGTTTTCATGATGCCCTGTGGCTCCCAGACCTTTTCCATAGACAACATCATCATATTCCATGATAATTCCGTCTACCGGGTAAGGGAACTTCTTCGGATCCATAGCAGAAATTGCATCACGCACCATTGTTTCATCGTGAACCGCATCCAGATAGATGTAGGGCACAACAGAAAAACCGTTATGTACCAAAAACTGCTGCTGAGCAAGCTTACTCTCCGGCTCCAGATAATCGCTCACAAGCTCAAATGCCCAAAACTCAAGCAATCGCTTTTTAGCTTCGCCGGCGTCAAGCTTACGCGTGCTGCCGGATGCGAGATTTCTCGGGTGAGTATAGGGCTCCTCCAGACCGGAATTGATTTTCTCAAAGTTTGCCCATGAGATGACACCTTCGCCACGAACTTCAAACGAATCCTTAGTGGGTATGGCAAGAGGCACATTAAGAAAATTACGCACGGTATGCGTTACATCCTCTCCAATGATTCCTTCACGCCCACGGGTGATAGCCTGAACCAGTTCTCCGTGCTCATAACGAAGTACCAGTGTCAGACCGTCCATTTTCCAGCTTATCAGCACCGGCTGCTTGGCAGCAAACTTCACCAGATCCTCAACAGATTTTGTTTTATCCGCTGAAAGCATAGGTTTACTGTGGCGTACCTCGGCCAGGCTTTCCAATATTTCTCCAGACACCTTTTGGGTCGGGGAACCGGAAAGAACCAACCCGGTTCGACTCTCAATATCTTTCAATTCGTCCATCAGGATATCGTAATCCCGGTCTGTCATAATGGGATTATCATCCCGATAATAGGCAATATCTGCCTTTGTGAGCTGCTCGATCAGCTCAAGCATACGCTCATGGTTTGTTTTATATTTCGCACTCATGTGCATTCTCCTTTCAGTCAATTCTGTACATCAATTCCCGAATCGCCTCATACCGAAACTGAAGATCTTTTTCCATCTCTTCCGTCCGTTCCTTTGAGTCAAAATCAAGAATTTCCGCATACAACTCAGTTTCTGTTTTTGTGCTGTAGATTTCTTCTACCCTGCCTCCCTTTACAATGATAAACAGCTTATCCATTTCCGCTCACCTCCTTGGGCGTGCAGACCTGAAACTGGGAACACCGGCCGCATATCGGGCATGTAATCCCTAAAGCATTTCCGGCAGACTGTTCCAGCTGCTCCTGTGTAATTTGCCCGGGTATCCCACAGCATTCTGTTTGAACCCATACCAGTCTGGCAGATTCCAGAACCTCCGGCCGATACTTCCGGTTGAACGGGATATAGGCCACCCAGAGCGGATCATCAAAAATTCTGGCCATATGAAGTTCCAGTGCAGTCATCTCCATCTCTTTTGGGGAACTCTTGCAATAATTATGCTCCTGCTCCCACTCCAGCAGATTTTTCTGCAGCTGCTGCTCTCCGCTTTTCAGAATCAGACCCGTGGCCAGCTGTATCCAATCTTTTTCCTCTAGGTCTCCCAGATCTGTCTTAACGCCTTTTCGGTAGCCGTAAACATTCCTTCTATACTCCTGTCTGATCAGGAAAGCACGTCCGGTTCCGTAATGGACTCGCAGATCAGCAAAGGTCAAATGGTCCAAGGATTTTTTTGTACTATCCACTTGTCGCCGCCCCTTTCTCTGTGCTATTGACAGCGCATTCCCTTTTTATGAAAGGAACAGACGCCAACGGAGTGTACCATCGGGACCATTCTTTCATTGCTAAGGTGTCGCCATGAATGACCACCGCAGGAATTCCATACAGACTGAGCTGGATATATGCCATCCACACACAGCGGATGTCAATATCCTGGGCAACAAAAAAACTCTTGTGCCGAAAATCGAAATCTTTCTGCTTCATGGCCCATACTGCACCAATCACCATCGTACCCGAACCGCAAGTAGGCTCGTTGATCATGATGGGATCTTCCGCTTCAGGACGCTCATCCACTGGGTTTACAAGCTGCGCCATCATCCGGCAAACATTATCGGGAGTGAAATACTGTCCGTTCCACTCGTTATTTAAGCGAAGCTCATGATAGATACTGCCAAGAATATCGCAGGGATCCTCCTCATGCTCATGAATAGCAAGAGCCAGCAGAGCGAGCATATGTGCATAGCAGTTGAGGGTTTTAGGATCCATAGCAGATGTCATTTCCTCATACCGCTTCTCGCGTTCTTCTGCGTTTGACGGATCTATCTCTGCAGAGATACAGGTTGCTGAAATCTCCAAAAAAGTAGTGAAGACATGATTCAGCCCTTGTGACTGCCCCAGACCCCTGATTTCATCAACCAGCTCGCCTCTGTACGTTTTTTTCTTACCCATAGACGCCACTTCCTTCCGCACTGCCGCCTTCACTGACCCGTTCAAAATGAAACGGAATCCCGGCTTGATATGGATAAAGTGTAAAGTCATGGTCACTCCATATACGCATTGCATGGCCGCCCTTGAATTTTGAAATCAGGACCCGCTTACTCTTGTCGAACAGCATGTCCATCTGTGCCGGACTATACCGGCTTACATACTCAAGCAATTCAAAAATATATGACTTCTCCGTTTCCTTTACTGACATAACAATCCGGTATCGGTCAAATATTCCGTTATCGTGTTCGGCGATATATTTTCCGCTTTTCAACATGCGATCACCTCACCACTTTCGTTCTGACAAACAATGTTTCCATGTAAAATCGGAGCTTCAAACGCCAATCGTCTGCCATCGTCTTCAAATTCCATCGAAGTGATACAGATATTGGGAGGAGTATCGCTTTCAGAATACAAACCGATATCGGTTATTTTCATATCCTGCAGCTGCTCCAGTCTGCCATTGGCATAGACCTCTCCAAAATACACCCCTTTGTATCGGGCACTGAAACCGTCGTCAGCCCGCCCAATATCACTTTCATCCCAATTAAGGGATGCGGTTTCTCTGTTTGCCAATTCCACCTCAATATAGTCAATCATCAGATCCTTGACGGTAGTTCTGGCATCCAAATAAAGAATCATAGGCATTTCCTTTCTGCATTCCTGCGTGGTTTTATCTATATACACGGGTATGCCGAAAGGCTCCCCGGAACAAAGATTAGGGGAGCCGTAAAAGCTCCGATCTATATAAAAAAAGCACCCAAAGAACTGAAATTCTCTGAGTGCCTTTATTGCCCGAGGGCCTGATATGAAATTGTAGCAGATGGGCGGAGGGCTTGTGCCTCCGGACTCCCCATTCTGTGCTTCTTGGAAAAGAAGCAGAAGAAACAAAAAAAGTGCCTGAAAGTATATACTCTCAGACACTGTGCAACCGGAAAAACTCTAATCGCTCGAAAGCAATTACTGATACTGATGTAGATAGTATAACATATCTATTTCAGATTTTCAAGTGGTGATATATGCTCTAAGTGACTTCTTAATCATGGTTTTTCTCATGGTTACTGAAAACACTTAGAGCATTTTTCATGCAAGGATGACGCGAATATGAGAAACGAGAAAATCACCCCATTGTACGAGCGATTAAGCCATTAAACGAGTTTGTCGAGAAAATCCTTGTGCATGAACGCGCCCGCAAGGGCAGCATTGAAACCACGCAGGAGGTTGAAATCTATTTTAACTTTGTGGGCCGATATGTGCCTCCCCACTTCGGAGAAGTAAACCTCACCCTGGAGGAACAGGAGGCCCTACGGAAGAAAGAGGAACGCAAGAACAGACTGCACCAGAACTATCTACGCCGCAAAGCTAATGGAAAACAACGCGAGTATGAGGACAGGATAAAGACCGAGAAGCGGCGGCAGATGGAGGCCAAGAAAGCAGCTTTACGAGCCGAGGACATGGCCAATGGTGTGTATGCCCTCACTAGCAGCCTACAGAGGAAAGAACCACAAAAAGGCATTCTATCAGCCCGAAGCGCTGTTATTTGAGTAAAAATGTGCCGCAACACGAATGCAACCTATAATTGCGTAATAGTTGGTAGCTGCAACACGACAATTTTGATAAAATAAAGCCATAACAAAGAAGAAAGGAGGCGTACCCATATGAAATCTTCTATAACGTCTATTTTGGTTGGTGTAATCTTTATCGGCGTGTTTGTTACTTTGTTTGTTCTCATTGTTCGTGCTTTCCTGAAATATCTGAAATCGAGTAATGTTCGTAAAGAGAAAGCTGCCGTGAGTCAATCTCTCGGAGAAACATTAAAAGCGCACCGAACCCGTTGTCAAATGACACAAGAGTTTGTGGCAGAAACAATAGGGGTCAGCAGACAAGCAGTATCAAAATGGGAAAATGGAACATCCGACCCAAGTACTTCAAACTTGTTTGCATTAGCAAAGCTATATGGTATATCGGTAGAAGAATTAATAAAAGATGTAAAATAACTTCAATAGTTGCCGCACGACGGCAAAGAAAAAAAGCCGTCGTGTAGCAACTATATTTCCACGCACCTTATTAGTTTCGGCGGCTTTGAAATAATCAAGGCCTCTTTTTTATGCGGCCAGTGGAGGGCCGCAATGAGCAAATATCCCTTTTGACGCGCCTTTTACATGGGCGACAAGCCACAATAAAATAGCGAAAACGTCCACCACGGCGCAAGTGAAAAGCCAATCACTTGCGCCCTTTTTTTATGCGACAATACATGAGCTATTCCGTTGCGGTTCGTCTGCGATTGCAGACGAGTGCCGGGGATATTTGCAGAAATTCAGAGCCTTTGTTTTTACCGGGCCTCCAGTTTACAAGAAAATAAAAAAATTCGGCGCAGGAGGGCCGGAAATCTCTCTTTTTCAGACGGTAAAATTCGGGTCAAGTTGGCCCGATGTTCGGCACTGTTGCCGCTCTCCGCTCCCCCCGTTTCGATTCGCACCAACCCCAATTGAAACGGAGGAAAGGCAGATGGAAGTCATCATCAAAATAAACGGACAAGCCCTGTCCGTGGAAGTCAGCGTCGAGGTCTATGAGTTCCTTGACCGGGCCGACCACAAGGAGGAAAACCTATCCCATGAGCAGCGGCGGCATTGGGACATAAGGGAGTTTGACGAGTACATAGTCGCCGCCGAGGGCCGCACCTACCAAGAAACGCCAGAGCAATACGTTTGCCGGAGGGAAACGCTGGACGAACTGCTTTCCATGTTGGAGAGCTGCACCGCCACACAGCGCCGCCGGTTCCTGCTCTACGCGCTGGACGGATTGAGCTATGAGCAGATCGCCCGGCTGGACGGCTGCTCCAAGTACACCGTGAGGGATTCCGTGGAGGCGGCCAGAAAAAAGTTTCAGGATTTTTTCAAAAACAGACCCCACGAAACGCGATTTTCAGGCTAACCAAGTGAGGGGAACAATCTCCATCACCGAGAGGGACAGGCAGTAGCAAGCTGCTTTTCCCTCTCGCCATTTTAGGAGGTCAGCCCATGACAGTAATCAATTTGAAACGCTACTACTATCCCCTTGTAAAAACGGACATGTTTGTGGTGGTGACAATTTGATGCTACTGGATATTTTTGCGCTTTTAAGCATTTTAGGTCAGCAGAGAGGCTTTGGAAATCGTTTTACCATCGTTCTTTTACAAGTCGTTGAGAATCATCTTTCCACCTGTAAGCCCATCGCTGCTAAAATTGCCGCAATTATTCAAATCCACTTCTATAAAAATCGTAAGGTTAGATCACTATGGAAATGAAACGTAATCTGCACTTGATATAGGAGCAGAGAGTTTTCATTACGAATTATCGGGGAAACGCACCTTTTTTCGTAATAGCATCCCCTCAATTCAATCCATTATTCTATTTTCTTCTGAATCCGTTACTCTTCCGGCTTTAATACGCCAAGCAATACAAACCTGGCATTGTTAAACTCGTAGCTGCAGGTAGATAACGTCAGAATCCGGTCTGTGACTGCCGGAGTAATTCCGCTGGTGAAGCACGAGCGTTCTTTTGTCTTATCCAGCCACTCTGTAAAATCCGGGTCTGAGGGGAAAGCCAATTCCCAGGCTTTATCCTGGACACTGGCCACATATCCGGCAAAAAATTCTATCTCATAATTTTTATCCGGTGTCAGCAGCAAAGCCACAGAATGTGAATCATAAAACTCCTGCTTCTTATATTCCGTAAGCCCGGAAAACATGCTGCCATTTTTCATATGATGTCCATAAATGATGCTGTGCCGGTCTAAGAAATCCACTCTGTTTCTGCTGTCCAGAAAGATGCAGCCAGATCCGTTCCACTCACCGCTGAACAAATGCTTCAAGTAATACTGGTTATCGTTACCTTGCACAACCGGATAATTGATTTCTGTCCCTTCAATATAAATCCATCCTACAATATCCGGATTGATTTCCTGCAGGGAAGCAAAATCTACAGCCGGCCACTCCCGTCCCCCAGACTCAGTTTCATCATCCACTGGGGATGACGAAGGCGCCTCCGGTTCCTCCGGCAGCTTCACATAGTCCTCCAAATCAGTATAGGAGTCCTCGCCTTCAGAATACTCATGGTACTGCTTATATAACTGAATGGCGCCTATCACAATGCCGCTAGTAAATATTAAAATCAGCATGATGCAAATAATCTTTTTTTTCTTCATGTCCATTCGCCTCCTTATTTTCATTACACGATTCGGCAGGACAATCTACAACCTCTTAAATTAAAAAAGCCCACACAAAACATATGATTTGTACGAGCCTTTAAAGCTGTATTGCATTCGATTTTTTGTAAAGATTTATTAAATTGTATTTGATTGTATAGAATTGTACTTAAAGTTTTCCATAAAGTTAGCCCCCTTAAAGCACTTTCTAGGATCTAAAACATCATTCTACAACATAACAGATTTCAATAAACCTTAATACATCTTGTCGTCCTCGCTATCTTTTGAACGATTGTTAGAATTTCTCTTTTGATTATACTTCTTCATAATTACAAGTTTAAGTAAACCAACGACAATCAAAACCACAACAATGATAATCCACCAGTATTGTTCCATAACCTACTTCCCTCCTTTCCCTTTCAATAGTCTTAAATCATCTTCCCTGTCCTATGTAGAATAGAGAAGTTCATTCGCATTAACATGTACCATACAATGTTTACATTGTGGAAAGTTGTTTTCAATCGTTTGATGGACTGCCTCAGCAATTCCATGAGCGTCATAAAGAGCTAAATTACCATCAGCTAATATTTCAATATCTACATACATTTTCGTTCCAAACATGCGGGTTTTTAATTCATCAATACCATCAACCCCTTGCTGCTGAAGCACAACTTCCCTAATCTTTGTTTCAGTAGCATTGTCACAACTATGGTCTACCATTTTGTTAATGCTTTCTTTGAAAATGTCCAAAGCAGCTTTTAAGATACAACCACAAATCACAACGCTTGCAATAGGATCGAGAATAGCATAGCCTAAACGCGCCCCTAAAATGCCAATTAAGGAACCAACTGACGAGAGTGCATCAGAGCGGTGGTGCCATGCGTCAGCCATAAGCGCATCAGAATTTGTATGCTTTGCAGCATTTCTTGTAAACCAGTACATCCACTCTTTTATAACAATGGATAAGACTGCCGCCGTAAGTGCGATTCCACTAGGGATAGAAAGCGTATTGTACTGTCCTGAAAAGATTTTCTTGATCCCTGAATATCCTATTCCAGCACCCGTTATAGCCAAGGCAACAGAGAGAATAATGGAAGCCACACATTCCATACGTTCATGCCCATAAGGATGTTCTTTATCAGGCTGTTTTTCTGATATTTTAATTCCAACCATCACAACGATTGTGCTTAATACATCAGAAGCCGAGTGTACAGAGTCCGACAGCATAGCACTTGACTTCCCTATATATCCGGCAGTAAATTTAAGTAGCGATAAACCCATGTTGATGATTAGTGTAATTTTGGAAACCTGAATAGCCTTATTTACATTTTTGTTTTGCAGAAGTCTACCTTTTTCCATAATATGCCTCCTTATCCTGCCAGCTTCCGAAACAGATGTTTTGCAAGGAAGTAGTACCAGACTAAAGCTACCACCAATCCTATGGAGAAATAAAGAACCGCTTCATTCTGCATGGCTTTTGCTACCCAAAATGACGGAAGGAAGCCAACCGCGAACTGGTAGTAACTGTCAATAAAAAAGGGGGCTGGTATTCCGAGTAATGTAAGTGCAGCTAGTTTTGTAACTGCCATACCCTCTAATTTATTGCTTGATAATGTGATAATCATAAGTGAAACAATAATTGCCTGTACTGAGCCGAGAAGCGCCAAACATATTGTCATTCCAATGGACAACTTTTCTAATGAAAAAAGCAACAGTACAATAAAAGCGATGACCGCCGAAATAATTGAGGGTACTCCCAACCTTGTAAAGAGATACCCCGACTTACCAAGAGGGGTAATCGAAAAGTACCGTGACACTTTATCGTCAATTTCCTCTAACGTAATCATTGCAAATGCAAAGCAGAGCAATACAGGAGCCATGATAGAAAGTAATAAATCAAAAATCGGATAGTATTCTTGCAAAGAACAATCTGTTATCCTTTCAAGAAACGGAATACCGAATTTAATCAAAGCTCCCATGACAAAAGGCGTAAAACAAGCTGCAAACATCATAGGGTCGCTCTTGATTTGCTTAAATATCTGCATGGTACTGGATAATACCCTTTTCATATCTTTACACCTCCCAAACTTTTCCACATATGCCGAACTGTACGTCGCGCAACTATGTAGAGAATAATCAACGTAGCAATTACAAGTACCATATCAAACGATAGTAAACTGTTTTTCCCGGTTATAAGGTTCATGCAGGCGGTAAAAGGGAAAAAGCGGAATATATCTGGTAACTTTACAAACAGACCAACGATTGGTGGAACAAAGCAAACAATCTCTATGGGCATAATCACAATGAGAAATTGGTTCAAGTTTGAAATTCTTGTAGCTGCAATTATTCCAAGCATAGTAAAGATCGCTGATGTCAAGGCTGTTCCAACTGCGATACCAAGTAAATGATTACTGCCGGAAACTAATCCTAATATCATTGCAATTATCGTAGATATGGCAATCAACGCAACTGTTTTTGAAAGTATATACTCCGACACTTTTACAGGCGATACCACCATAGCATTTAATACCTTTTGGCTTTTTTCTAAAAGGACAATCGCCCCCATAAAAAATAGTCCCATAGCTGCCGGGTCAGAATAAATCATAATAGCTGCAATATTATTTTTCCAATGCTCTGGCAAGGCAGCAATCGCGCACACATACAGAAGCGTCAAGATAAAGTAAATAAAATAGAAACCATATTTCCATTGGAAATGTATATCTCCACGAATTAAGCGTCCTAATCTCATTGAAGTGTCCTCCCCGTAATATCAACGAAAATGTCATTTAACGTAGGTTCACTACTATGGATAGAAAGCAGACGATTTTCTGAAATTAAATTTTTTAACATCTTATCCTCTGCGGTTCTATCAAGCAGACATTCCCCGGTTTTTTCGCCGTTGTCATAATAGGTATATTGTATTTTTGCAGCACCCCTTGACATGATTAAATTATGTGGGCTGTCTAACGCGCTGACTTTTCCCGCAACAATAAAAGCTACCTGATCGCATAGCTCCGTTGCGTCATACATATTGTGAGTGGTGATTATGATAGTTTTTCCGCGCTTCTTCTCTGCAAGGATAATATCTTTCATCAAGCGATTATTTGTAGGGTCAAGGCCGCTTGTTGGTTCATCAAGAAATAATATATCGGGGTCATGGATTAACGCTTTGATAAAATTCAAGCGAGAACGCATACCTTTGGAAAAGTCGGCAACCTTTTTGTCTCCGTCATTTTCCAAGCCTACCATATGCAATAATTCATCAATAGACCGGGGCTGCTTTTCATACAGCGAAGCGAAATAGGCAAGGTTTTGTCGTGCCGTAAATTTCTCATAACAGGTAGAAAATTCAAAGTCCACTCCAATATTCTCATAAAACCGATTTGTACGTTCCCTTATTTCAATACCTGCAACTTTTACGCTGCCTTTATATTTTGTATTAAGCCCAGTCAATACTTTTTGTATGGTTGACTTCCCAGCTCCAGAGGGTCCTAAAAAGCCGAAAATTTCTCCACGTCCAACATGGAAACTCACATCTTCAACAAAGGGCTTTTCAGTATAGCTGAAATACAGTTTTTTTACATCAATCATTATTTTTCCTCCTTTAACCTTATGACGTTTATAGATATATAGTCATATAAAATGTAAAAAATTTGTTTGGCTACCTGCCTGTCAAATAACCAAACAAAATTGTTACTCTGCTACTACTTGCTGAATAATCCCATTCACTAAAAGGTTTTGTATCATATTCAGTTCTTCATCCTCTTTGAATTGTTCCAAACAGGACAAAACAGAATACAGGGATTTTATAATAACCGTATGCGGAACCAAAAATACAACCCCTAGATCTTCCAGTATCTCCAATATACGAATATCATTGTGCATATGGCTTTCAAAAATATCCGGTGATAATTTTCTTTGCAGATAGTCCATTATAGATAGGTCAATCTGCGAAAGAATAGGTGAAGTAATCAAACCCGTTAAACTTAGCATAATAACGTCTTTTGCTAAATCTCTATGGTTCTTATATTTTTTCTTTTTAATTGTTGCTTCTATACTTTCAAATAGCTCTTTTTGTAAGCGAAAATTGATTTCCACATATAGATGTTCTTTACTGGGATAAAAAGCATAGAAAGATCCCTTTGATATATTTACGGCGGCCACTAAATCATCAACCGTTACTTTTTTCAAACCGTGTAATGCAAACAGCTTTTCTCCCTCTATCAAAAGTTTATTGCTGATGATCTCTTTCTCTTGTTCTGTAAATCGTGGCAATTCTCATAACCTCCTTATGACTAAATTGTTATTATCGTCACGAAAAGTATAACATTTACTGCTCATATTATCAATATACTATCCGAGATATTTATGCAATGTAGGTTCCAATGCGTTTATCGTCGTGTCTGTATCCTCATTAAAAATCATGTGACGATTAAGTTCTAAAGTAAGCAATTCCTTTTGCGGCGCATGAATTAAATCAAATACTTTGCTGGTATAATCAAAGCTAAAAAGCGGATCACCTTTGGCAGTAATTAAAATAACAGGACATTGTATAGACCCATTCTCCAGACACGATAAGTCAGCATTGAATAAACTGGCGACAAATCTTAAAGGATAATAGGGTAAAAGCATAGGGTCATTTAAGCAATCGTGTTTTGCCTGTTCACTATAAAATACTTTGTTATAGTCTAAATAAGCATCTCCCGGTACCTTATAGTTAGGGAACAACTTTCCGCCCACGCGAAAGCCCCATTGTATCAGCCCCATAAAACGGTGTGTCCATACGGGATATTTTGTTAGGCTCATAGTTTCTTTTAATGTAGTCAGCATGATATTATGTGGAAAAACAGCTTTTAACCTTGTGTCCCTACCCGCCGCCATTGCAGCTAAAATCCCTCCTTGACTGGAACCCATGACAGCTATGTTTTTACCGAAATTTTCTATTCCGTAAGTCGTTGCGTCATATACATTATGCAACATATCTTCCATTATATAATTTTTCTTGATTTTAGGGCTTTTTCCGTGTGAAAGATAGTGAACGCCTATTATATTAAATCCTCTTTCACTCAATCCGCATAGAAAATTCTCATACATGAGAGGGTGTGACATAGTACCCGGCAAAAAAACAATAGTAGGACTGCTTCTTTCTGTATACCAGATAGAAAGTGTTATCGGAACATTATTTGAAGAAATTCCAACTTCTTCATACATACCTTATACCTCCTATATGACTAAATTGATTTTATAGTCATATTATAGCTTGTTGCAAGCGGAAAGTCAATAGCTATAAATATATGATTTATGTATAAAAATGAAAAAACGAAAAAGTGTATCCGGAAATCATTCTGACATTTTTAGCAAAACCCTTGATATTATTCCGCAAACCGAATATAATATATAAAGTTAAGGGGGCGATAAATTATGAAATTTATTTCAACAACGGAAGCCGGCAAAAAGTGGGGACTTTCTTCTCGCCGTGTAGGTATCCTCTGCAGCGAGGGTCGTATCCCCGGAACTCAGAAGACCGGTAACACATGGCTTATTCCTGAAGATGCAGAAAAGCCAGCCGATGCACGCATTAAAAGCGGTAAATATATAAAGAAATGCGAGGAACAAAGCAATGCCTGAGATGCAGATTATAGAATGGAAAGAAATTTGGAAAGATGACTATCTGGCATGGATCTGTGGTTTTGCGAATGCACAGGGCGGCACGCTTTACATCGGCAAAAACGATAATGGCGAAACCGTAGGCCTGTCTAATTCCCATAAGCTGCTTGAGGATCTTCCGAATAAAATCCGTGATGCTATGGGTATTATTGTGCCTGTCAACCTTCATACAGATGGCGAAACCGAGTATATTGAAATTTCTGTACAGCCCTATCCTATTGCTATCTCATACAAAGGCGTTTATTATTACCGCAGTGGCAGTACGAATCAGAAATTAACCGGATTGGAACTGGAGAGCTTTTTGCTCCGTAAACAGGGCGCAACCTGGGACAACCTTCCTTTGCCGTCCTTCACAATCTCTGATATTGATAATGGTGTTGTTAAGCGTTTTATAAAGTGGGCGGCCAAAAAGGGACGTATTGATGAGAGCGCTTTAGATGAGCAAAAAGAGACGCTGATGAAAAAGCTGCACTTAATGAATAATGACTACTTAACAAATGCTGCCATGCTCCTTTTTGCAAACGATCCCGAAGAGTGGCAGCTTGGTGCTTTTACAAAAATCGGTTATTTTGAAAGTGATTCTGAACTTCGGTATCAGGATGAAATACATGGTTCACTGCTTGACCAGATTGATCGGATTATCGAAACTATCCATCTGAAGTATATGAAAGCAAAGATCACATACGAAGGAATGCAGCGGATCGAGCGTTATTTCGTCCCAGATGCGGCACTGCGCGAGGCTCTCTTGAATGCCCTGTGCCATAAGGACTATGCCCGTGGCATACCGATTCAGGTAAGTGTATATAATGACAGATTATATATTGCAAACTGCGGCCGACTGCCTGAAAACTGGTCTGCAGAGAAGCTCATGGAAAAGCACTCGTCTGAGCCCTTTAACCCTAATATTGCCCATGTATATTATCTTGCCGGTTTTATTGAAAGCTGGGGGCGCGGCATAGAAAAGATCTGTGATGCCTGCCGTGAAGATGGTGTACCATTGCCGGAATACGATATTACCGGAAATTCGGTTATGATCAAATTTATTGCACCAAAAGATCGGATTGTATATGGACCAGGGGAAACTGCAAATGGAACTGTAAATGGAACTGTAAACGGAACTGTAAATTTAAGTGACAAAGAAAAAGAGATTCTTGCTCTTCTTTCTGAGGATCCTGCTTACACCTATCAAAATCTTGCTGATAAATTGAATATCGGAAGGAAAGCTGTATTTGGGAGAATCAAAAACTTAAAGGAAAAAGGTATTATTGAAAGAATCGGCTCAGATAAAAATGGTTATTGGCAAATAAACGAATAAAGGTGGTGAACAGATGCCAAGACAATTCAAACAGGCACGGCTGATCAACAAATTAAAGATGACAGAGGCTGCCGAAAAACTCGGCATCTCTCAGCCAACCCTAAGCGCATGGGAGGGAGAACGCAAGTCTCCTTCCATTGACGGACTTGAGAAAATGTCTGTTCTCTATGGTGTAACAACGGATTTTCTCCTCGGACGGTCAGAGCAGGGGATCTCGGTCCAATCTGTACCAATTGCTCCGGAAACCCTTCCAATCTTTCACGGAAAACCAGTCTGGTCTGCGGAGTATGGATGGATGCTGGTTGATGCCGGCAATCATACTCTATTGCTCCCAAATGGACAGACCGTTCCGTTTGCTGACGCCAAAAGGCTGTTTACGCTGCCCCAGTTATTTTCCGAACCGAGCCTGCCATCCGGAAAACCGCTAATCTTATCTGAGATCCAGCAGTTTACCCGGATATGGCTGGAGCCAATCTCTCCAGACTCAGATTTGCGGACTGAATTGCGGGGCTGGTATCAGGTCAAAAAGCATTTTGTCCAAAATGAGTATGGGAATCGGTTTTATTTGGATACCTATAGAGCAAAATGGCTTGCCTTTCATCCTGAACAGCAATGAAGAAAGCACCGATACCCGATATAATATCAGGCATCGGTGCATTTGTTGTTTACGCTTTTGAACAGGCCGCCAAACAATATTCAGTTGTAAGACTTGCGTTCAACCAAGGACAACAGTGTAAGGAGAATTCTTTCCCTCTATAAGGATACTGCACCTCCTCCCCTTCAATTTACCTGACTAAGCAGTGGACTTCTTCCATTTGCTATGATTGAGTAAATTGTACCAGGGAGGATTCTGCTTTCTTTCCCGATGTATCCTGCTATTGTCCTAATTTTTGTGAATTTTTAAAGGCGTAAACAGTAAAGATTTTATAGTTTCATAGGCAGGTGAATACTGACAATCAATCCATGTGGGATCGCACCAGAAAATAAAACATCCCCATGATGTGCTTTCACAATCTGCCGCACAATTTTAAGACCCAAACCATGTTCTGCTTCATCTGTCTGTTTTTGTGTACTGGAAATATCCTCGTCACTGTTCAATGCGTTTAATTGCAGTTCACTCACTCCATGCCCATTATCCATAACGGAAAAAGTACAGCTTGCATCATTACTGCCAACAGAAATCTGTATTTTACACCCATTGGGATTATGGACAATACAATTTCTTATCAAATTATTCAGCATCCGATTAAGCAAAACCTGGTCCCCGAGAATCGAGATGTTTTTACCGGGATTATCTTCTGATAATTCCAACTCGTAAGGTTCTGATAGGCCATCATTCAATACTTCACTGACAACCTGACGTGCTAACTCTATCGGGTCAAGGCTTTGTTTTTGCATAGGCTGCATAGAATATTCTAATTTAGTTGACAAATTCAAATCAGCCACTAAATCTTTTAGCCGTTCACTGTGTCTCCGGATTATCCCAGCCTGGTTTCGGACAGCTTCCGGCAAAGAAGAAGTGTCTTCTATTTCGCTTGCATATCCCAAAATCACAGAAAGCGGTGTGCGTATATCATGGGAAATTCCCCTGATCCAGTCTGCACGGGTATTATCCTTTTTCAGCAAATAGTCACCGGCCTTATTCAAACCAGCATTGATTTCTGCTAACTCGCCGGTTTCTTCCAGATGGACAGGCTTTCCAACTGATAGATGCCGAATGCCTCTCAAAATCGGCGCCATAGCTTTTTCTACCCGGCGGGCATTGCGGATAAACAAATATATCATCAAAAAAATATTGATACAGAATACCGCCGTTAATCCGAATAGCATAGGCCAAATATATTGCGCCTTGAAAGAAAAATAGTAATTCACAACGCTTTCTGGAGGCAAGCCGATCACCAAAAGCCCATCCTGTCGTTTTGCAATATTGGTCGGATAATCATCAAGATACCAGCGACTAAACATGGCAATATCCATTGAGGAATAATGGCGTGGTAATTCTTCCGGCAGATTTTCTTCCCAAACGACAGTGCCATCATCATCTAGGATCATAGCCCACGCTTCAAAATTATTCAGCATTTCTTTCGCTTGTGTATCTGCACTGAATTCCCCATCTGTTGCCATGATATGATTTGAAAAATCCTCGATTGGAAATTTGGATGTTGCCACATTACCTAAATAAGCTATTACAAAATAGGAAGCTACTAACAGTGCATTGACAGCCAGAAAAAGAACTATAATCCTAACTGTGGAAAATATATAACGGCGAAAAAATCGTTCTGATGTGTTCACGTCTGCGCCCCCTTAATATTCAGGCGGTACCCGATCCCCTTGATCGTCACAAGGGCAATCGGCTTTGAGGGATTTTCTTCAATCTTTTCCCTCAAATGCCGGATATGGGTTGCTAACGTACTCTCATATCCCTGCCAGAAGTCGCCGCAAATCGCCTGGCACAGTGCGCCGGTAGTGACGATTCGGCCTGCGTTTTCATACAGCTTTTCAAAAAGTTGGAACTCTTTGGCCGTCAGTGAGATGCTTTCCCCATTTCGTTGAACCATTGCTTTTTCCAAATCAACGGTTGCTGTATCAAAGAACACTTTGCGATCCTTCCCAGGATAGGCCCGCTTCAATATGGCCTGCACCCGGAATAATAATTCCTTCGGCAGAAATGGTTTCAACAGGTAATCGTCCGCTCCATTTTCAAAACCCGCAAATTTGTCCTCCGCTTCACCGCGAGCTGTCAGCATGAGAACCGGGATTTTGCTTATCTTTCGCAATTCTTTTAGTGTGGCAAATCCATCCATGCCTGGCATCATAACATCAAGGATCACCATATCCGGCTGCTTCTCTTTACATACTTTCAGAGCAGCTTCACCAGAGGATACCGTCAACACTTGCGTAAAGCCGGCTCTCATAAAAATGGATCTCACCATTTCCAACAGCTCAGTTTCATCGTCTACCACAAGAATCATTCTATCGTTCATAAGTCACCACCTTTTTTCTGTTTATATTATACCGCTAGATGGACAGATTGACTATTCTGGCCTTGAAATCTCAAAGTAAATTCAAAGTTGGCTCAAAGTTATCTCAAAGTTGATGTGCTATGCTGATAACGAAAACAAAAAGGAGGCGCAAGCTATATGAGTGATTACATTATTGAAACGCATGATCTGACGAAAAAATACGGAAATCAGAACAGCGTTTCCCATCTGAATATTCATGTAAAAAAAGGTCGTATCTATGGACTTCTGGGACGCAATGGTGCAGGCAAGACAACGACCATGCGGATGCTGCTGGGACTGACAGCTCCCACGTCCGGTGAAGTGGAGATTTTCGGTAAGCCAATTCATGGCAATGAAAAGGAAATCCTGCCCCGAATTGGCTGTCTGATCGAGTCACCGGGTTTTTATCCCAATTTGACAGGAACGGAAAACCTGAAAATTTTTGCCGACCTGCGGGGATTGAAAAGCCCGCAATACATCAAAAATGCTTTGGAAGTTGTCAACCTGCCTTACCGGGACAAGAAATTATTTTCGCAATATTCTCTCGGTATGAAGCAGCGTTTAGCTATTGCATTGGCCATCATCCACAATCCCGAACTGTTGATTTTGGATGAACCGATCAACGGCCTTGACCCCATCGGTATTGCAGAGGTGCGCGATTTTATCCGGGAATTGTGCGATGCCACAGGGAAAACGATCTTGATTTCCAGCCACATCCTTTCGGAAATTTCCCTGTTGGCTGATGATGTTGGAATTATCGACCACGGTAATTTGCTGGAGGAAGAAAGCCTAAAAGCGCTGGAGAGTAAAAACGCGAAGTACATCCATTTTTGCGTATCGGATGCACAAAAGGCTGCACAGATTATTGCCGCAACGTTTCAGAGCAAAAACATCCAGCTTATGGATGGCAATAATCTGTATCTTTATGATACGGCCCTGCCTGTAGCGAGAATTAACCGCACATTTATTGAAGCTGGCATTGATGTTTGGGAAGCCCATCTCTGCGAGGATACTTTGGAGGATTACTTCAAGAGAATTACAGGGGGTGAGGGGATTGCTTAAACTGATCCAATGCGAAATGCGGAAGTTAAAGCGGAAACACTTTGTATCATTTGTGATTTTCGCCGCACTTCTGTTCCCAATTCCGTTTACGGCTCTTGTACTGGCTGGAAGCATGGGTAACTTTACCGGCTTTGAAGCAGTTTTTGGCTTGCTGGTTACTATGGGTATGCCCATCATGCTTCCGGCTGTTTTAGGTATCATTGCGGCCATGCTATTTTTCATGGAACGGGATAACGATACTTTGAAAAACCTACGCATTATCCCTACCTCCCCAGCTAAGATTGCTACCGCAAAAATCGCTGTACTTTATATTTTGGGACTGATCTTTGCCTTTGCCACCATGGTTTCGTCAATGGTTGGCGGCCTGATTGCCGGAAGCGAGTTGACAAATATTGGGGGAAACTTTGGGATTGCAATTATCACAGCATTGCTTTACACAACAAGTATTTTGCCGGTTGTCATTGCGATTGTCGGATTTAACCGCTCCTATATCTTTTCGGTTATTCTAACCTTTTTTTATACAATGTTCGACTTTATGCTTGCGTATGGAGGACTATTTGCCACAACAGACCCAATGATGAAGATGATCACAAACATCATGCCAGCACCTATTATTTACCGTTGGCAGGCGGTGCGGTTTGTTGATCCCGGAACCCCGGCTTATTCTGTAATGGAGCCGTATTTTTTACCTCTGTGGCTTGTTGCATTAACCGTCGTTATTATTGGGGTGCTGTCTTATCTGGCGATTGTCAGAATTTATAGCAAACGCGAAAGTTGAGGTGAGAAAAAATGGTAAGTATTATAAAAACAGAATTTAGCAAAATGAAGCGGTACTCCGTAATCTGGATCGGCGTAGCAACGATGTTTACTGTCGTGCTGCTTGCCCGGTTTATGGCAACAGCCTCTGACGGGGCGACCCATACGCTCATGAACTTTTCTTCCAGCGTAATTTGGAACAATTTAGTTCTGATATATCCTGCAACAATCGCATTGATTGCCGGATATATCATTGACCGGGAGCGTACAGACGACACGCTGAAAAATATTCTCACAATCCCTGTTTCCTTTCGGAAAATGCTGATTGGGAAACTGATTGCTGTTGGATGTATGGCGGCAGCGCTTTCCGTTATCGAATTCCTGTTCACACTCATTGTTTTCTTTGCCAGCGGATTTCCCGGATTTTCTATCGGCGGTATGATACAGGTGCTTTTTCAGATGATCGGTATCAATATGATTTCCTATATTGCGGTCATGCCTGTTATTGCCTTTACTGCTCAAAGAAGCGGCAGCTTTATGGCCGGTGTTGGCTTTGCTTTCTTTTATGGTTTTGTGGGAATGATGGCCTCCGGCCACGGCCTGCGTGATCTATATCCTATTACAGCAGGCCTTACCGTAATTGGTTATCAGGATGGAAGCAGTGATCCAACAGGAAACATCTTGTTGAGCGTAGCATCTATCCTGTTTATACTGGCCGTGACATTCATTATCGTTTTCACAGCGAAAAATCGTGAAGTAACCACCGCAAAGAAAAAGAAGAAAAATTCTGGGAAAACGGTTCAAAAAAGAAATCATAGTGCAAGGTAGCCAGTTATGAAAAAAGCGATGATTGTATTGGGTATTATTTTTGCCTCAATTCTGCTCTTTGTTAAAATGGGCAGCAAAGAAAAAGAAATTTCATAGGAGGATTTTCAAATGAAATCAAAAAAAGTTGTAGTAGGCATTATTGCAGCAATATTAGTTGTCGTCTGCATGGGGGGCGCTTTTCTTGCGACCCAAAATGACGACTACTATACGCAAATAGATAACAGATGGGTACAGGAAATCGCTCCGCATGGAGCAATGAATTATAAATACACGCTGGCGGCCTACGATAAGAACGGAAATGAAAAGGACGTTGTGTTTGAAACAAGCCGTATTTTGACCGATGATGCGTTCCTATGTCTGAAAGTCAATTTTATTCGGGGTGTGGTGACCTGGGCGGAAGTAAAATATGAGGAATTGCCTGCTAAGGTTCAGCAGTATTATAACCAGTAGTTCAGAGGCCCTTCCAAACGGAGATAAATCAAATGAAAAAATATTTATCACTTTTTCTGTGTTTGGTATGCCTTATGCTAATGACGGGTTGCTCCAATACATGCAGAGATTTAGCATATGACACAGACATTGTTATTGAGAATTTAGTGGAAGCAAAAGACAATTTTTTTGATAGTCTTGCAGAAGCAACGGACAATATATTCCGTTTACTTGCGAACTTCTTTCATGGCTCTAATTGATGAGAACCATAAATAGCATCAAATACGTATTTGCGGTGACTTTGACAAAATCAAGGTCACCGCATTTTCTACTTTTCAAAAATCAAGTCAATCTTTCTGATGCAGCCGTTTGCCCCAACTTCCGTAGGGACAAAACCGACGTATCGAAAGCCTTTCTCCGCGTAACTGTCTATGATTTCCCTATGCTTTTCAACATAAGAAAACACCACTCCTTTTGCCGAATATTCGATATTAACATACTCATATTTTTTCATAGCAACCTCTCCTTACAATTCTTGTTTCAAAAAAATCCGATAACTGATCTGATACATTCCATAACCCCAAACCAACGCGATAAGCGGGGAACAGCATAAAAGGATAAACACCGTCTGATCCGTCAGCTCCACGCCCAGTATTGCAAGCAGCTTATATGCCCCAAAACAAATTGCTGCTGGAATGAGGAACGATACCAATAGTAAAACGCGCCCTTTTTCGGCTCCAAATTTAAACACCAGCGGGATTGACATACTTCCAAAAATGAGGGAAATTACCGTTGCCGCTAAGGTTAAAAACAGCAGTTCCACAATAGCGGCAGGACTGAATGTAATTTTGCCTGCTATGCCTCCGCCGACCAAGCCTATAGCCAAGCCGAATACACTTCCAATCGCACAAAAGATTGCTAAGACAATAAACTTTCCAATCACTAAATCTCTTTTTGAAATGGGCATTATCATAGCATATCGCGTCCATTTGGAGTTATCGTCAAAAGAAAAAGTGGTTACGATCATCATACTGCATAAGATGCCGCAGATGAAAATATATGCTCCCACACCAGAGGTAGGAATAAAAGCCACAGCAAACACCGCAAGTATAAACAGCATAGATTTTGTATTGTGTCCGATATTATATAAATCTTTCAATATAAGACTTTTCATTTCGCCCGCTCTCCTTTCACATACAGCAGCAGAATATCGTCAATCGTAGCATCATCAACGACGGCCGCTTTATATTTTTTCCTGGCCTTTTCTTTATCAGCTACCAGCACATTCCACTGGTAATCGTCTTTGCGGTAAGCGAGGATCTCCGCTTTATCAATCTGGTCGAAAACGGCTGCACCGCAGCGGATGATTCCATATTTGTAGCGCAGTTCATCCTTTGTCTTGCAAAACAGGACTTTTCCCTGATGAATAAAAGTAATATAGTCGGCAACCTTTTCCAAATCCGTGGTGATATGGGAGGACATCAGGATTGAATGGTTTTCATCCTGCACGAAATCCAAAAAGACATCAAGAATATCATCCCGCATAACCGGGTCAAGACCGCTGGTCGCCTCATCCAAAATCAACAGCTTCGGTTTATGGGAAAGCGCCACAGCGATACACAATTTCATTTTCATGCCTTTGGAAAGTGTTTTGATCTCTTTATCCAACGGAAGCCCGAAACGTTTCAGATAATCCCGGTACAGGTATTCATCCCATTGTTTATAGGCCGCTCCGGAGATCTTACCCACTTTCGCAGGCGTCAATGTTTCATAGAAATTGATTCCATCGAACACAACGCCTATGTCCTCTTTCAGCTGTTTTGATGAGGCTAATTCCTGTCCCCAAAAAGTAACCGTACCGTCATCTTTCTTAATCAGATCAAGAATTGCATTGATCGTTGTACTCTTTCCGGCTCCATTCTCGCCAATCAGTCCCATAATCGTTCCTTTCGGAAGGTCAAACGAAACGTGGTCCAGCTGAAAGCCTTCATACTGTTTCGTTAAATTTTTCACCTGTAAGATTGTATCCATAGTCACTCCTCCTCTTGATAAAACATAGTCAAAAGCTCAACTAATTTTCCCAGCGAAATTCCACTGGTTCTGCCAATACCAGCGGCCTCCTGTAAATGCTCTTCCGCTAACCGCTGCTGTTCCTCTTGATAAAAGTCTTTATTCTGTGCCGCTACAAAACTTCCACGCCCGACTGTTGTCTCGATAAATCCGTCCCTTTGCAGATCCTCATATGCCTTTTGAACGGTAATAACGCTTACATGGATTGACTTTGCCAATGCCCGCATAGAAGGAATAGGATCGCCCGTCTGCAGTTCACCGCTCATAATCATAGCTTTTATCTGTGAGGTAATCTGCTCATAAATGGGTTTACTCGTATTACTGCTTATTATAATTTCCACAGGATCCCTCCATCCGTCATATAATGTACTTATTGAACAAGTACATTATAGCAACTTCAGTCACAATTGTCAATAAGGTAATGGCAAGTGGCAAAATTCTTATGAGAACAATAACAAATGGGATCTGTTCTCTGGAAAAGGGGCATAAGCAAAACAAGACCACAAGGGAAGTAAAATCCTTGTGATCTTTGTTATGGTATTTCAAATTTATAACCTACACCGACAATATTTTTGATATATTCCAGGCCATCCGGTGTTATCTTCAATTTCTTCCGCAGATTGCTCATATGATTGCTTACCGCTTTTCGTGAGTAAAAGGTAACATCCTCGTTCCAGACCAGCTCCATGATCAGCTCGTAGGTGAACACCCGCTGAGGGTGTGTGATCAGCAGGGCAAGAATATCAAATTCTTTCGCCGTCAGTTCGACCACTTGCCCGTCCACCCGCACCAACCGCTGCTCCATGCAAAAGTATAAGTCACCCATATGAATCTCTGTGAAGATACCTTCATTCTCTGTTAACAGCTTATAAGCTCCGGAGCGGATACACAGAATATCAGCTGAACCGCCATTCTGCTTTTCTTTACCAAGAAGATAGTTTGCTTATTGAACTTCTAATGCTCAACAAGAGTTACCAAATCATACGGGAAACGCTTGCAGACTTTACCACCAATCGGGAATAGCGCCCTGCCCCGAAGACACATTTAATCAGTCGATAATCTAACTATACGCATAAAACGCTTAGGTTTCTATATATTGGCCTGTTTTCGGAAATGCTGTTTATGGTGATGATAACATACATACACGGTTATTTATAAGGTTCCTTATTTCATAACATATTCTGCAAGATACTTTTCCGCCTCGTCTGATGAGAAAAAATCATGTTGCTCTCCGGTTATATATCGAACAGCATCATTCCATTCTTTCACGCTGAAAGTATCAGGGGGCAGCTCTCTCAGTGCATGATGTACAGCCAAAAAGTTGTTTGCCTGATGTAGATCAGACAAATACATGCAGCCTGCTTTTGCAGACAAGTAATCCAATAATTTCATTGATTCCACCAAATGTGTTACCTCCTGCTTGTTCAAATTAGGGCTCCCCAGCTGGCGCCGGTGAGGCATCCGTTTCAGACATTTGCAGAGAATCCTCTTCCGACACAGACTCCGATTCCGTTTCAGGAACTGTTTCCTCCGAAGTCGGTTCAGGTATTGTCTCATCAGACTGGGACTCAGTTTCAGAATCTGATTTCTCTGGCATAGACTCCGATTCAAAGTCCGAAACAGGTTCATCCGGGATCTCCTGAACCGGCTCACCCGACCCAGACACAACGATTCTAGAACCGTTTGGAATAAGGCTGGCGTGAACTGTTAAAACACCGTTTACCAGCTCATAAATAAGTGCTTCACCATTGTTTATCGTCACCGTAACATGTGTGGGTAACGTAAAACCTTCGTCGGCAGTAAATATTACTTGCAGTCCATCTGAATCCAGAATACTGCTTTGCTGTGTCATATTCTGCAGATCATACTCTGCTTCAGACGGTAACTGTATCGGTGCATTTCCAATGACATCCCCGGCATGGACGTACTGAATTTCTTCCTGTTTGCCCTCTAATGCGGCGATTTGCCAATCCCCCCAATGTGTTTCTATAGAGAAAATATCTGCCTGCAGATCTCCCGCAACTGTCATCCGCTCCGTCACACCATTCTGATAGGTAAAAACAAATGCGGAATCAGCTGTGATTTGATCCGTATAGTACACCATTTGCCGTTCATTTACCGCATCCCAGAACTTTAAGATGCAGTAACCGGTTGTAGCAGTGCCCGATATTGAAATCTTTACTTCATATGTGCTATTGGCCACAAGAGAGAATTCCGCTGGCTCACCACTCACGCTGCGCCGGGTATCGGAAAAATCAGTATCTGCCGATATCACCGAAACGTCGCAGGAGAAGTCTGCCATACTGACATTTTCCAAGACCCCCAGTGCCGCATCAGTATACCAAGCCCAGCTAGCTCCTATAAAAAAACTGAGGCTTAGCACAATGCCAATAATAGAAGGCAGTAAAAGCTGTATATATTTTCCGCCTGGCATTGCCTTTCTAAGCTTTTGATTCCATTGTGCATTGTTAATTAGGTACATGATGTAAAACCTCCCATTTGTTCCTTGTATTATACCCAAATGAAGCTATCAAAAGGCATAGAAACAAGACAGTTCCTATACCCTTTGACAGCCCCTCTCCCTAAAGGGAGAGAAACCTGAGATGCTTTACAGTTTCGCTGTTACACCATCAATAATAATCGTACAGCCCTTGAGGTTTTCGGTATCCGGTTCGGTGTCGTCTAACATGCTGGTTATATTGGATGCCGTAAGCTTAGTGCCATTGAAATAGCAGTTGTTAATGGTAATGGTAAATCCGGTTGCACCTGCGCCCATTCGGAAATCACCATCAAAAGTGCAATTGGTCAGCGTCGTGTCACAGTAGGGACGCAGAAAATCATAACCGGCCGTTCCCTTGCCAAACTCCGTGTTATCAAAGTAAGCGCCATTGGCCATCTCGCCGTAAGACGTCCAGCCGAGCAGCTTGGAATCCTTAACATACAGGCCTAAATCTCCACTGCCGGCATTGAAGGTATAGACTGCATCGATATCGCAATTATTCACATAGATATCGCCGCCCTTGCTTTGGGAGTAGATACCGCGGTAAGCGCCGCTAATTGTAGAGTTGGATATCTTGAAAGTCTCACCGGCCGCTAATTTTTCTACGAGGATAGACGAATTATTTATGCCGGAACTGCCTCCAGTGATTACTGCATTTCTAATCTCCGCGCCATCTGCTTCGATATTGATGACACTGTTGAAGCCAGACGCTGTGATGTTCTGTCCGCTGATGGTCATATTGCTGATGGTAACATTTTTATTTGTAACTTTGTACCCATCCCCCGCAGCAGAAAGTGTTGTGTCATCGCCATCTACAATTAGTTTTGTCACACCGGTACCTCTACCGGTAATCATAACGCCTTCAGGAATGATCTCAGTGAGAGACATTTCTGAAGCCGTGATTTCCAGAGTGTCACCTGCCTGTGCCTGAGTCAGAACATCCCTAAATTCTGTCTGTGAACCAACCAGAGTTGTATATTTAGCCTCTGCGTCATACTGATTGTCTTTGCTGTCGTGTTCTTCCGCGTACTGAGTAGCCATAACAGTAATAGCAATACCACTGACGGTCAGGCCCTGATACTCATTGCCGGCACTTTCTTTCATATGACCAGAAAGCACAATGGCTTCTGTGCTCTGCCCGGCTGCGGAAAGATGCCCTTCAAAATCTGTCAGATCAGTTTCTTCTCCGCCCACGGTAATCTTCCAGTCAATAGCCTCCAGAAGCTTGGCATCACCATCAATCCCAGACACGGCCAGCTTGTACTTGAGCGCAAGGTTTCCGTTGTTCTTTACATAGACCTCTGGCAGATTGTATGTAACTCCCGGTTCCCAAAGAATAGTTTCCTCCTCACTGCCTTCGGCTTTCACAAAGTCCAATGTTTTCCCAACAAGAGAGTCTCCTTCTTTATTTACCAGTTCTACATTTAACGTACCGGCTTCAATGGAGTTTACATTGGTACTCGCATTGTCTGTAAACCATGCGAAGGTAGCGCCAATGAGCATGGCTACACACAGAAGCAAGGACATCACGCTCATCAGCAATGTACGTTTTGGATTTCTACTTTTCATCATTCTAAATAATCTCCTTGAATTTTGATGACGCTTGTTCGCAACATTCTCCATACGAGGGCGGAAGGCCAACGATAGGATTTACTTACTAAATATTGTTTCACCATCAATATTGATGGTGATTCCGGTCACGTTGTAAACCGAAATTGGTGCGTCATCTGCTGTTACCTCATTACCATTCACCTTCAAGATACAGCCGTTCATATTAATGGTGCAGGCTGAGCGCAGGGAGAATAGATATTGCTTATTCCCTGTGGTTTCATTGGCCTCGATAATGCAGTTATTGAAAGTCCATTCAGACCCACCGGCAAGCTCATTCACAACTATGGTAGCAAAGTTATTCCAACCTTCCGCATTGTAGGTCTTGTCATTGTTGCCGATTAGCTTGCAGTTTTCAAAAGTCACCTTGGTATTGGGGGAATGAGTTTGTGCCGCACACCAACCGGTCAACGTAGTATTTTTGATGACAGCGTTCACCTTCTGATTCTCGCTGGCAATATTCAGGGCATAGTAGTTTGCAGACACTGAGCAATTATCTACGACAATGGTAACATCGCTATTCGCATAAACTGAGATGCCCCGTGTATAGGTTCCGCTTGTAGGACCTACAACATTTACGCCAGAAAGTGTCATGGTGACAGGTTCATTCTGATTATTTATGTCAATGACACGCTTGTTGTCACCATTTTCAATCGACAGTGATCCGTTCTCACTACCATAAATGGTCACATTCCCTGCAACCTTAATGGATTCCGGCAACACGATGGATTGAGTCAGGATAACATCTTCCCCTTTTGCAAGTGCTGCCAAAAGTTCTTCCTGGGAAGAAACAGGCGTACCGTATTTGGCGTTTTCATCATATGCATTATTGAAGCTATCGCTTTCAACAGTATCCTGCGTAGCTGCAACAGTAATATAAATACCATTTAGCGTCAGCCCCTGATACTCGTTACCAGCACTTTCCCGCATATGACCGCTGATTGTGAGGGAAGACAGTTCCTTATCCACCGTGGGAGAACCTGACTCCTGCATGCCTGCAATATGGCCTTCATAAGTCGTGAGGTCTACCATCTCTTCACCGTTTTTCAGTGTAAAGTCAATTGCATTCAGCAACTCTGCGTTTCCGTCAAGGCCGCTGATTTGGATTTTGTACTTTAATGCCAGGTTACCCTTGTTCACAACGCGGAGCAGCGGCAGATTGTATGTAACACCCGGCTCCCAAAGGACCTCTTCGCCTTCAGCCGCTTTTTGGAAAGCAAGGCTCTCATTTTTTCCAACCGCCGTCCAAGTTTCTCCGTTGTCCTCAGACTTCTGCAGCTCGATATCCAAAGTACCGGCCTGAATTAAGTTTACTCCTGTACTGGCATTGTCGGTGAACCATGCGAAAGTGGTACCGATGAGCATAGCTACGCACAATACGATGGACAGCATACTAAAAGATAATGCTCGTTTTTGATTTTTGTTCTCCATTATTTCTTCCCCCGCCTTATTGTTCGGAAAGATTACTTCCCGTAATCTTAACACCAGGTTTAATTACAGACTGATCTAATTCCACTTTCGGAGCATTTTTATACTCTCCTTCTCCTGCAAAGGTGCCACCAGTGATTGTAATATCGAATTGCTTACAATTACTGCCATTCGCCGTTGTTTTATAATAAAGTCCTGCTCTTGTACCTGTAAAAGTACCGCCAGTTACATTAAATGAAATTTCAGTACTATCTTTTGATTCAGCGCCAAGTTTTGCACCATCCTTAGCTGAGAAAGAACCACCAGAAATATGAACTGTTCCATTTTTCTGATAGATACCAGCTCCATTACTCCCTCCGGTAAAAGTACCGTCTTCCACCTTCAGAGTGCCGTGACCAGCCCAGTAAACAGCACAACTATCCCACTCGCTCCCACTCGAGGCATATGTTCCTCCCTTGATTGTTATCATCATATCCGGGTTAGAAAAGGCTGCAGCTGTGGATATGGCATGTCCCCCTGCCGTAACATTTGTATTCTCAACCGTTACTTTACTGCTCCAATAGCATGCAAAGCCATATGTATTAGACTTAACCGTGGAATTCTTTATAAAACAATTACCATACACCGCCACTGCATAAGCCTTGCTATCACTGTTTGCTTCGATATTGACACTTTCCAATGTTGCAAAAGCATTGGTTTTAACACACACTGCAGAATTAGCTGATTCCGATTTGTTCGATACGATTGTGCCGTTTCTAATCATAGCCATATCGCTTCCGGTAACATTTACTGTTCCTGTAAGCGTTTTTCCACCGAGATCCAAGGTTACTGCTTTGGAAAGTTCAAACGTCTCTTCACTCATATCTACGTCTTGTGTAAGCGAAATAATATCACCCGACTGTGCAGTGTTTATAGCCTCTTCCAATTCACTCGGCTTGCTAACAAAGACTATATTCTCATAATCTGCATTTTGGTCATAATTATTGTCATTGCTGTCATGTTCAACAGTATCCTGCGTAGCTGCAACAGTAATATAAATACCATTTAGCGCCAGCCCCTGATACTCGTTACCAGCACTTTCCCGCATATGACCGCTGATTGTGAGGGAAGACAGTTCCTTATCCACCGTGGGAGAACCTGACTCCTGCATGCCTGCAATATGGCCTTCATAAGTCGTGAGATCTACCATCTCTTCACCGTTTTTCAGTGTAAAGTCAATTGCATTCAGCAACTCTGCGTTTCCGTCAAGGCCGCTGATTTGGATTTTGTACTTTAATGCCAGGTTACCCTTGTTCACAACGCGGAGCAGCGGCAGATTGTATGTAACACCCGGCTCCCAAAGGATCTCTTCGCCTTCAGCCGCTTTTTGGAAAGCAAGGCTCTCATTTTCTTCAACCGTCGTCCAGGTTTTTCCGTTGTCCTCAGACTTCTGCAGCTCGACATCCAGTGTACCGGCCTGAATTAAGTTTACTCCAGTACTTGCGTTGTCGGTGAACCATGCGAAAGTGGTACCGATGAGCATAGCTACGCACAATACGATGGACAGCATACTAAAAGATAATGCTCGTTTTTGATTTTTGTTTTCCATTATATGACCTCCCTTTATATTTATGAGCACGCTACGGTCCGACGGCAATCAGTTTGCCCTCTGAACCGTAGGTGACCCGCTCTATCTATGTAATGGCAAATATCAAAGCTGTAAAGCTCTATTGCTCTATTGATTTATGACTGCGCCTTCTTCCACAATAAGTTTATCCGCACTGTAAGCTGATTCCTTTATGGTCAGTTCCGCATCCTTTGCAACGCAAATTGTACCTGTTATAGTGCAATTACTCAGTGTAACCTTACTGCCACTTAAACATTGCAGCGCCTGCTCACCATTGATTGCCATATGCTCCAGTACCAGCTCACTACTTCTGACTTTTATGGCAGAATCACTGATGTTATTTGCGGAAATCGAACCGTTCCGAATCGTGCTGCTTCCGCTGCTGAGTAAAATACCGTTTGTGCTGCCTGTGCCATTTACAGTGAATTCAAAGCCTTTCAGGTCAATAACAGCGTCATAATCTATCGTGAGAACAGGCTCTGATCCAGATGCTTCTGCCGCAAAGCTGCCGCTAAATTCAATATTTGGTATACATACTCCCAATATGGCTGCCAACTCTGCCGGAGTTTTTGCATCTGCCAAATATTCTGCATTCAGGTCGTAATCAGGGCCGGTGATATCTGATTCATGACTAGCCTGTGCCACCGCCACTTTAATACCAATACCTCCCACCTCCTTTCCCTGCAATGAATTATCGGCATCTGCACGCATGGACCCCACCAGCACATATAAATCACTCTCGGTTTCACCTTTGAGAATAGGATTCGTTTCAAAAATAACAGGGTTCGCAGTTCTGTAATTAATCTCGTCTGCTTTCACAAGTCGAAAATAGATGCTCTCCAAATCCGACTTATTCTGATTTTCAAAAACGAGGAAGAGACGATATTTAAAGGCCAATGTTCCTGTGTTAGATACCCGGAATGGCTTAGTGTAATAGGTGGCTCCTGGTTCCCAAAGAACCTGCTTGCCCGCGTCTCCGGCTTGTTGGAACGAAAGTGGAATGTTTCGGATGGAACCCCCATCGGCATCCACCAAATCAACGCAAAAGGTTCCGGCTTCAATATTTCCTATAGGTGTCGTTGCATTGTCCCGAAACCACGCCCATGTCGTACCCGCAAGCAAGCTGATACAAAGCAGCATGGAAATGCAGCTCATGATTAATGATTCTTTTATGTACCTAAGATCCCTCATCGGCATACTCCCCTAATGTTCAGCTTCCTTGGTGAGCCCCATTTCCGCCCGCATTTGCTCAAGCTCCTGTATCATGCGCTGCGCTTCCGCACGCTCGGCAGCAATGCTGTCCCGTTCTTTCTGCATCTCCTCCTGCTGCTGTCGTTTATACTGTCGATATAGATATACTGTGTTGATCCCCTGCACTGCAATCAACAAAAGAAAGGGAATCAGAATACAGAAGATATAGCCTGGTATTGTTTTTAGAAATAGGAAGAAGTTTCCGATGCCTGCCAGTCTATATGAATACTTGCCTTGAACATACTCGTAAGTGACAGGAATTTCATCATCGGTATCGGTAGTTGTACCATAGGTGATAAAGGCTGGAGCTCCCTTTGAATCTGTAGTTATTGATCGAATTTTATGGGTAACTGTTTCTCCAAAGCTATCGGTTGCTGTTGACTGGTATGCTATGATGTCTCCCACCTGTAATGTGGCAGGATCCACGTCCTTTACA
Source organism: Blautia sp. NSJ-175 (assembly GCF_022867815.1). Lineage (NCBI taxonomy): Bacteria > Bacillati > Bacillota > Clostridia > Lachnospirales > Lachnospiraceae > Blautia > Blautia sp. NSJ-175. Next base: position 14,865 of record NZ_JALIFQ010000027.1, on the reverse strand, counting down.
AGAATGAGATCGCCGGCTTCAAAATCCGTCGCACTCATGGAATCCGAACGCACAATAAACGCCTTATAACCAAAGAGGTCTCTGTCATTTCGATCAAAAGTAGTTACAGATACAATGGTGAAAACCATCATTGACACAGCCGCAATGACCAAAAGCAAGATAAAAGTATTTTTTATGATATGTAAAATCCTTACACCGGGCCTTATGTTTCTTTTGCTTACAGAAGCCCCCTTATCTGTTCTTTGTTTCAGTTTAGTATTCATGATATTATTCAAACTCCATTCCTTTGTTATTCTTGGTCTGCACAGCTATTGCGGACAGTTCAAAGGTCAAGGATCCGCTCTGCATAGAATTACCGGCCGTTTCTGGAAAATGAAAACGAATCTTCAAATTCTGCCGCTGATCAACCTTCAATACACTCTTAATCGCAGGAGTATTCCCCTTCGTTAAATCCGCCGGTTTGCCGGAAAGCAGCACCTCGCCATCTTCATTTAAAATCGTCACATGCAATACATGGCCCAGATTTCCTTCGACTTGATTGAAGTACAGCTTATAATACACAGCCCATGTTCCGTTGTTCTGGATATAAAAGGACTTCTCCACTGTCATACCCGGCTCGAAAAGAAATTCATCGGCCGTGATGACAGGTTCGCCATGATTGAAATCGATTCCTATGCCTCCGGTTTGGAAACAGTTGTCATCCACCTTTAACACGGCGTAAGCCAGAGCAAAACTGGTAATACACAGGCAGAGACACAATAGCACCATTGTCGCCACGCTGATAGACAGTTTCTTTTTCTTATTCACACCCAGCATCCTCCTTTTTCCGTTTGAAAAATAACAGGAGGAGCAGACCTGCCATAGAGACTGCGCACAATTCAATATACAGTTCAATATTGGATTCGTCACCTGTCTTAGGATTATCCGGTTTATACGGCTTATCTGGATCAATCGGTTCATCAGGTTCACCCGGCGAGCCTTTCGTGGTATTTACAAAACGAGGAAGGGTGGCATACGCCTTGCCATCCTGTTCATAGGAAACGGTTGTCTGGTAAAAGCTGCCCTCCTGCATTACGGTAATTTCCACCTTATAGCGAACCGGATCATAGCTGATTTTGGAATCAGTAAACGCCTGCTCTGATATGTAATAGATATAGGTCCCCGAATTTTTAAAATGTAGGACACTAAACTCAATAAGCCCATCGGTATTTTTCACAGTTTGAACTGTATTACCCGAATCATCCTGAAGCAAGAAAGTAAATGCACTGCCGCGAGGGTATTGACCATCCAGCACTTTTTCCGCAGCCAGTTTAATCACTGCCGAACCGGGTTCCTCCAAATACCACCAGCGAAAATCCGCTGTCAGCTCCTGGTACATATACCGTCTGCCGTCCGTGTCTATCTCGTTAATATTTCCAACACTGGTATCCAGATACACCGTGATACGATAAATAAGGCTTTGTTCACTGGATTCCATCCCATATTGAACAGAGTTTGGCATATCCCGCATTAGACCATTATATAGTGTCTCGCCTTTATCAGGCAGTTCAATTTTTATGTTTAATACTTCCGCCAGGACTTCAAAGCCGGGGCGGATATCTGCATGATAATAAAGGGTGATTGCCCTTTTGTGAGATACCTCAATAATAAAATCTTTTGATACAGAATCTCCCGGAAACATATTTGTAATACTAAAGGGGATGTTCCCGCTGATATCTGCCTCACTAAGCCGCACGGTAGTTTCACAGCCGTCCGCCGCGAAGGCCGTTGACGCTATTCCAAGTGTAAGCAGAAGAATCAGCAGTAAACAGCTTATTTGCTGCATGATTTTAGTTCTTTTCATACACAAATCTCCCATCTATAAAAGCGTCCCATCCTGAACACCTTTTTTCAGTCTTCTCTTTAGATTGGATCCCGCCTTAAAGATGACCACATACTTCGGCGCCTTTGGCGTCCGCGGAGACCCCGGCGGCAAAATCTGTTCTCGCCTCTTAACTAAAAAGACGCCGAAATCCTGGCCAAAATCGACGCTATGGCCTTTCTCAAACTCATTGCAGAGATAGCTGAGAAGGGCATTTGCAACAGAGGACACGGTTTCCCCATCCTGTCCAGTTGCCTCACAACAAAATTTTATGATGTCCTGTTGCACTCATCTCACCTCATTATAATTGAACAAAACAAAGCCCCGTCAGGTCTGGCAGGGAAAATGTACTCTCTTTCACCGGCTGCCATATGATTTACATTAAGGCCCTTAGCTTTGCGGATTCCATCTTTCGATGGGCTTGCATTTGAAATCTTCATATACAGTTTGGTTTCCTGCCTGCATTCCATACAGGCGAGGTACATAATTTACATTATGTAGTGAACTACAGCTGAAATCTTTGCAAAAGAAAAACGGCGAACAGGCATCATACTAAAAAAAGGCGCACGAAAGCACGCTCTCGGCTATTTTTTCTAAATTAGCATGGAGAGCGTACTTGTGCTGCCTTTATAAGAACTACTGCTATTTATTATGTTATTGGGAACATTTTGTCAGCGAAAATCGCTTGATTTTTATAGGTTTAGGTGATATAATGCGAGTTATATCATATATGTATTTCTAATACGGACAGCAAGTTCACTACATAATGTAAATTATGTGGTGTTTTTTTTGACTTTTCCGCTAAACTACAAGCCCCAGCCGCTCAATTTTACGTCGGTGTTCCATTCCTGTGGTCATGATATAGATTCGGGTAGTTTCGATATTACTGTGACCAAGGATGTCCGCTAGCTTAGCAATATCCTTTTCAATTCCATAAAAAGTCCTTGCAAAAAGCTTGCGTAAATTATGAGGGAAAACTTTACTGGCTTTTACGTTCGCCATCTGACATAGCTTTTTCATTTCAGCCCATATATTACTTCGATTCATGGGCTTTCCGCTTTTGGTACGGAAAATTACGCCGCTTTGTATGCCGTATTTATTTGTAAAGTCAAACAGCTTCTTTCTTAAGCTTCCCGGGACAAGAATGGTTCGTGTCTTTCCTTTGCAGGAAATCACAACCTCCCCCTGCTGTACTGCTTCCACGGTAAAATACTGAAGTTCGGATACCCGGATGCCGCTACTACAAATCGTTTGTAGCAGCAAGCAGAGCCGGGGGTTGTTCCGTGCGGCCTCTACCAACCTATAATATTCCGCCTTGGTCAGCTCCCGGTCCTCCGCAGAATAAATCCGGCGCTGTGTTTTCAAAGTTTTCACGCGGCACTCGGTGCATTTCAAAAAACCAAGTAGGTTATTGATAGATGCCAGCATGGAATTAATGCTGCGTACAGCATACCCCTTTTCAACAAGCCCCTGCTTATATTCCAATACCTTTTCTTTTGTGATAGACTGACCCTCCAAGAAAAGATAAAAAGCATGTGCATCACGGAAATACTTTTCCACTGTTGCTGAGCTCTTTTCTTCTTGAATCAAGTTTTCACGAAAACGTTCTATATCCATTTTGGATAATTCTCTCTTTCTCATAGCCATTACCTCCGTTGACCGTAATTGGATCTCCGCTTATATGTTCCACCATTATTTTATCCAATTTACATATTTAGCAGTCATAAAAATGACAGAGATACACGGAGGCTCAGACTTCTTTTGCATACAGATTTTAATGGGCAGATCAACAAATGAAAACAAGAAAATAACATTTGTATTCCTGTTTTTTATTTCCCCAGAATCACCTGCTCCCCTTCCGCTGCAACAACAGCGCTTCTCCTCTCCTTATCGTACTGCACCGTTCCTCCGCTTATGCTCCGGATTTCAGGAACATTGTTAAGTACATATGTTATCCTTTCATTTCTCCCACAACTAGACAGATATATCTTATCTTTATCCGCATATCCCCTCACATTCAGCACAATATTACCTTCTTTGTCGGGGATCCGGCATTCTGCTTTCTGTCCCTCCCGCAATTCATAGATACCGATCTGCACATTTTCAGCGAAAGAATACCCGGCTGTTTTTTCATTGCTCCCCATCGGGAGAAGCGAATTCTCGGCCACAAATAAAGGCAGAGAATGATAATCGTATATTTCCCGGTACCAGCGTCCTCCTTCTTTCCGTTCTCCGTTCAGAAGGTGCGTCCACACACCTTTCGGCAGATAATATTCCCCGATCCCCTCTTTATTAAAAATCGGAGCTACCAGAAGACGGTCTCCAAGCATATACTGCATATCGAGATATTTCACTGCAGGGTCATTTTCAAATTCCAGGATCATTGGCCGCATCACAGGAATTCCCGTTTTGTGTGACTCCACCGCCATACTGTAGATGTATGGCATCAGCTTCAATTTGAGTTTCGTAAACTCTCTGCACACTTCCACAGATTCTTCGTCGAACAACCATGGCACCCTGTAGCTCTTGGAGCCATGTAGTCTGCTGTGAGTGGAAAGAAGCCCGAATTGCAGCCATCTTTTGTATACATCGGCATCGGCTGCCCGTTCAAATCCACCGATATCATGGCTCCAGTAACTGAAGCCGGAGAGCATAAAGGAAAGGCCGCCTCTCAATGATTCTGCCATAGATTCATATGTGCCTGTACAGTCGCCTCCCCAGTGTACGGGGAATCTTTGACCGCCCACCGTCGCACTTCTGGCGAATAAAACTGCCTCCTTTTCTCCTTTTTCTCTCTTTAGCAATTCAAATACCGTCTGATTATACAATAATGTATAATAATTATGCATTCCCCATGCATCCGCTCCGTTTGCATAAGTCACATCAACAGGAATTCTTTCACCGAAATCTGATTTAAAACAATCGACTCCCATATCCAGCAGTTCTTTCAGTTTTTCCTGATACCAGATCACAGCCTCAGGGTTCGTAAAATCAATGACTGCCATTCCAGGCTGCCAGTTATCCACCTGCTTTACGCCCAAACCATCTGCGCGCATTAGAAAATACCCTTTTTTCAACCCTTCCCTGAAGAATACCGTTCCCTGTGCTACATAGGGATTAATCCATACGCATATTTTCAACCCTTTGTCTTTATACCGCTTTAGCATTCCCCTTACATCCGGAAATGTTTTCTCATTCCATTTAAAATCGCACCAGTGCAGGCCCCTCATCCAAAAGCAGTCGAAATGGAATACGTCAAACGGAAGATCCCGCGCTTTCATCCCCTCGATAAATGAGTTAACCGTTTTCTCATCATAATCCGTCGTGAAGGAAGAACTCAGCCAGAGTCCGAACGACCATGCCGGAGGAAGTGCCGGTTTGCCCGTCAGACTCGTATAGTGCTCAAGTACTTTTTTCATAGAGCTTCCGCCAATCACATAATAACGCATCTCCTCTCCTTTTACGGAGACGCCGACTGCTTCTACCTTTTCGCTCGCAACCTCAAAGGACACGTCTGTGCTGTGATCCACATAGATTCCGTAATTTTTATTCGTTATATAAAACGGAATATTTTTGTAACTAATCTGCGAAGAGGTTCCCCCATCCTCGTTCCAGCAGTCTACAGTCTGACCGTTTTTTACAAATGCGGTAAACCTTTCACCAAGACCATAGACACATTCTCCTGCTGCCAGCGAAAACTCTGAGACAATGTAAGGATTGTAGTCCTCAGCAAGATAATTCGTCTCCGGATACTTGGTTGAATTTTTTCTGTCATGTCTCATGTATCCCACATTTTTAAACCCACATGATGTCATATCTTTCCCGCTTCTTTTATAGCTGATATAGAACTCTTTGAGCCCCACATGTACACTCACATTCCCTGCTGACATCACCGCCTCATCCTCGCTGATGTCTACATTTACGATACATTTTTCCCTATTCAGCATAAACCGGGGTTCTCTCTTTTCGTATCCTTCAAAATGAAAACATCTTACCGAAATAATATCCTCATCTGCTGAGGTAAACTCAAACGTCAGCGTTCCGACGTCCAATGCGCACGCGCGATTGCAGATGGTCCGGAACGGAGCAGTCACCCTCATGCCGTTTTCTATTTCTTCCACTTCGTACGCCTGTACCGCGTAACATGCGTGAGCGGCCTCGCTCTTTTCCCAGAATCCCTCTGTAAATTTCATGGCTTACTCCTCCTGCTAATGTTCTGTACTACTTCCGCCTTTGCATAAAATCCTCTCGTTCTACCGTCGATTACTGCACTGTCAGATACTTGCAGCTGCTCCTGAAGACGGATATCCCTGCAGGACGCTCCAAGCGAAATGATATAATTCCCCTTTTCCACGAACCATTGCATGTCACGGTCCAGGAAGGCAAACTGAGACACCTTCATCTCAAACCGCACTTTCTTTTCTTCTCCCTTTTTCAATTCCACTCTCGCGAATCCGGCCAGTTCCATTGTCGGACGCACCATCTGCGATACGGCATCTGTAAAATACATCTGGACAACTTCTGTTCCGTCAAAGTCACCTGTATTTTTAATCAGTGCTTCCACCTTGATGACAGACGACGCACTAACGACCTTTTCCTCGATCTTCATATCAGAATACTCAAAAGAAGTATAGCTCAACCCATGTCCGAAATAATAGAGAGGCTCTGCCGTATCATTGATATATCCGTTTTTATTCCGAATCATTCCGGTATGCCCAGCTGCAACATAGCCGCTTCCTCTCGGAAGGCCATAGTAAATCGGAAGCTGTCCTGCATTTCTTGCCACAGTGACGGGAAGACGCCCGGACGGATTCACCTCACCGAAGAGCAATCTGCACAGAGCGCTGCTTCCCATTTCTCCCGGCTGCCATACTTCCACGATAGCATTGAAATGTGACGCGGTAAACTCGTTTGACAGGGGACGTCCGTCATAATGAAGTACGACTGTTTTCTTATGTAATCCGTAAATTTTTCTTGCAAATTCTTCCTGTGCCCCCGGCAGATCAATGTCTGTAGCATCCACGCCCTCCCCAACCGTAGAAGTGCTTCCCCAGCCGTTTTTACCTCCGAGCGTCAGCAAGACTACATCGGCATCGGCCGCAGCACGCACTGCCTCTTCCATTCCGCCAAGTTCAGTTCCCGCACAGTTTATCCCCTTTGCAAACACCACCTCTGTGTTAGGAAGATATTCTTTTAATTTCTGATAAAGTGTTTTTGCTTTCGGAAAATCTTTCTGTATCTGCTTATTTACCCTGGGTGAGGTATCACGAACCTGTCCTATATATTCCTGATCAATATCATAGATAATGACTCCCGGTTCCTCAAAGTCCTGCCCGTCTTCCTCTCTCGACATCGTCATATCGATTACTGCAGGATAAGAAAATGTCCCGAACAAACTTCGGATGTTGTCCGCATGAGGACCAACTACCGCAAGTTTATTTATCTGTTTTGACAGTGGAAGAACATTGTTCTCATTTTTCAATAAAATAAAACTCTCCTCCGCTATCTTCTCATTCAGCCGCTCTGTTTCTTCTAAATGTAATGTCTTTTTTAGTTTTCTTAAGTCCGGATAAGGGTTTTCAAAAATACCCATTTCAAATTTCAGTCTCAGAACTCTCTCCACCGCCTGATCGATCACAGATATGCTCAGCCGGCCGTCATTTACCGCTTCTTTCATGCGGTAATGGAACCCTTTCGGTCTCGGGTACTCTACATCCAGCCCGGCCTCAATTGCCTGAATTCCGGCCTCTTCAAATGTGGCGGCTACTGAAAATGGGTCTACCAGACGGTCCAGGGAGAGATAGTCGGAGACAACAAATCCACGGAAACCAAGCGCATTTCTCAGTATTTCTGTGAGCATCTTTTTCGATCCCACAACCGGTTCCCCATTGATGGAACAATATGAATTCATAACACTCTTCAAATTGGCTTCCGTTATTGCACACTGGAAAGGTTTGCAGTGAATTTCCAGAAGATCTCTCTCCGAAACAAGATTGCGTCCCATATTGATTCCACCCTCTGTGACTCCATGTCCCGCAAAATGTTTCGCTGTTGCCAAAATACCTTTTTTCATATCCTCTGACTGAATCCCTCTGACAAAGGCGCTCGACATCGCCGATACAAGAGCTGCATCTTCTCCGTATGTCTCTGTCATTCTTCCCCACCTCGGATCCCTGTCCACGTCCATCACAGGAGAGAGTGCCTGCCGAAATCCCACATACAACATCTGGCGGCGTATGATGTCCGCCATCTGCTCCACAATCGCCGGGTCAAACGTAGACGCCTGAGCGATTGCACTAGGAAATACATCGGCCTCCGTATACTGTGCCCCTGCACACGCTTCACAATGAATCAGTGCCGGAATTCCGAGCCTTGTCTCATTTACCAGATATCTCTGTAATTTGTCCGCGTACTTCACAATTTCTTCTACACTGTCTGCCACAGTGAATGCGCCAACATTCCCAATACCGTTTGGTACATATTCCTTAAAATCAGGAATCTCCTCCGTGATTGTCACAAGACATGTAATCTGATCGATTTTCTCCTCAAATGTCATTCTCTGCATCAGGTCCTTAAGCCTTTCCTCCACCGGAAGGCTGCTGTCTTTGTAATTCGCCATCTCCTTTTACCTTCTTTCTTGTGCTGTCTTTCTGAATGGACTGCTTTATCGGATCATTTCAGATACTCGTCCACATTTTCTGCTGTGACGATTTTAAACGGAATGCTGACATCCTCGATATCTGCCGGGTCTTTCCCATTTTTCAGGTCCTCGAAAATCTGAACGCCTGCTTCTGCCTGTGCTTTTGCATCCTGCAGAGAAGTCATCGTCATTTCTCCGTTTTTAATAGATTCCAGTGCGTCATCACTTCCGTCCACACCGAGCACCTGAATGCTGTCCAGTTTTCCCGCCGATTTCAATGCCTCAACAACTCCCAGTGCCGCATCGTCATTCTGGCATACGATTGCGTCAAAACTGTCATATGACAACAGACAGTCATCCGCCGTACTCATCCCGAGATCTTTTGCATTTTCCACGTTATATTCACCTAAAATTGTAATATTACTGTCTTTCAACGCATCTGCCAGACCCTGTTTACGGTCAATATACTGCTGGTCGTTCGGTGCTCCTGTGAAGTATAAGATAGATGCTCCTTCCGGAAATGCCTCCCGAAGATATTCACCCTGTGCTTTTCCCGCATCATAGTTCGGAGAACCAACATAAATATATCCGTCATAATCATCCCCGCCCGATACCGTAGTCAAAAATGAAATGTAAGGAAGTCCTGCGCTTTTCGCCGCCTCAAGCGCCGGTATAGATCCGTCCAGATCGTTGCTGATAGCTGACACTACATTTACGTTCTGTACAATAAAATCATCAATCTGTCCGTTCTGTACATTTGTATCTCCCCCTGCATCTGTGACTGTAATATCAATTCCTTTCGCCTCTGCCATCTCTTTTAAATACGTTCTGAATTTTGCACAATAATTGTACGTATCACTGTTGTTTGCAAATCCCACTAAGTACTCTTCACTTTTCTTTCCTGTATCGCCCGTATCACCTGCCTTGTCCGTTCCGCATCCTGTCATTACCGTCATACATGCCATAATTCCCGCCACCATCACTGCTAATTTTTTCTTCATTGTTTTTTCCTCCTTAATTTTTATTTATTTACTTTTTTTATTTTCTTTTGTCTTAATATCAATGATCACTGCCACCGCAATTAACAAACCCTTCACAATCAACTGGTACTGGGTAGATACATGCAGCAGATTCAGTATGTTGTTGATCAATCCTACGATGATCGAACCGATTAAGGCTCCTGTTACCGTTCCGATTCCTCCTAAAAAGCTAGTCCCGCCCACAATCACCGCAGTAATGGCATCAAACTCATACCCTTCTCCCACAGAAGGCATTCCCGCCATCAAACGCGACATCAGCACTACACCTGCCAGTCCTGTCAGCGCACCGCTCAGTGTAAATATCAGCCGCTTTATGCGCTTCGTATTAATGCCCGAGGCAATTGCCGCCTTCTCACATCCTCCGATAGCATAAATATAAGTTCCGAATGTTGTCTTTTTCATCAATATCGCTATGGCTACTACCATAACAAGCGTAATGATAACCGGAACCGGTATTCCAAGAACTGCACCATATCCCAGAGGTCTAGCTTTCTGCACGCCGCCGATTGTCTGCCCGTTTGTATAAATCTGAACAATTCCCTGAAGTACATAGGTCATTGCCAGAGTCGCAATAAATGGCTGTAGCTTATAGTGGGTAATTAAAAATCCGTTCACCCAGCCGCAAAGACATCCGATTGCGATACCCGCCAGTATCGCCAGCGGCAGATTTCCCGTTCCTGCAAGGATTCCCGCCGAAATACACGCTGATGTTGTACACAAAAATCCCGCTGACAAGTCAATCATTCCTGATACGATCAACATCGTCTCGCCACAGGCAATAATGGTAACCACAGAAATCTGTTTTAATATGTTAATCAAATTCTGGGGTTTTAAAAAGTTATGATTAATGACTGCCGATGCAATAAATAAAAAAATCATGATAAGTACGATTCCGTATTTTCTGTATATCTCTCCCGATGATAATCTCGTTTTATTTTTCATCTTTCGCCTCCACAATTATTTTCATAATTTTATCCTGAACCAGATCCTCACGCTCTAAAATTTTCAACAATTTCCCGTCACCGACCACTCCTACTCTATGGCTCATGGAAAGCACCTCCGGCATATCAGAAGAGATGAGAATAATTGCCATGCCCTGCCTCGCAAACTCTGTAATGAGGGAATAGATTTCTTCCTTTGCACCTACATCAATTCCTCTTGTCGGCTCATCTAAAATAAGAAGCTTAATATCCCGCACAAGCCATTTTGCCAATACTACCTTCTGCTGGTTTCCGCCGCTTAGATTCTCTGCCAGTGTACTCATACCCGGTGCTTTCACTGAAAGTTCGGAACAAATAGCATTTCCCTTTTTCTTTACCTGCTTCACATTCCAGAAACCTAGTCTCGCAAATAAATCCCCATTCGGAAGTTTGATATTGTCTTCTATCGGTCTCACACCCACAAATCCGTAAGTCCTTCTGTCCTCCGTCACCATTGCAATCCCATGCCGTATTGCATTTTTGACAGAGCGTATCTTCACCTCTTTTCCCTCCATCAGGATCTCTCCCTTTTCCAGATGATCCAATCCGAATATTGTCTGAACAATCTCACTTCTCCCTGCGCCTACCATACCTGCAAGGCCGAAAATCTCTCCTTCATGAACCCGGAACGAAATGTCTCGAAACACCCCTTCATTCGTCAAATTCTTCACTTCAAGCACAACTCGATCCTGATGTTCTGAAATTGGCGGATAGATATCTTCGATATCCCTCCCGACCATCATAGATATAAGCTGCTCTTCCGTAGTGTTTTTTATTTCCCCCGATGCAATCCACTTTCCGTCGCGCAAAACCGTATATTCATCGCAGAGTGCGAACACTTCTTCCAGCCTGTGAGAGATAAAAACGAATGCAATCCCAGTCTCTTTCAGTTTGCATACTGTCTTAAAAAGAATGCCAGTCTCCGCACTTGTCAGAGATGATGTCGGTTCATCCATAATAATGACTTTACTGTTTCTCGAAATTGCTTTCAGAATTTCAATCATCTGACACTGAGCCACATTCAGATTTCCCATTTTTTCATCGGGCTCATAATCCAGATTCATTATTTTTAATAATTCCTTTGTTTGCTTCTTTCTCTCCTTTTTGTTCAAAAATAATTTTCCTTTTTTCTGTTCTCTCCCTAAAAACAAGTTCTCTGATATCGTCAGCTCAGGTACATAGTTCAATTCCTGTGCGACAATAGAAATTCCATGTGCATAGGCATCCTTCTCTGACTTCATATGAATCTCTTTTCCTTCACAAAAAACTGTTCCGCCATAACCGGTATATGTTCCCGACAATATCTTCATCAGTGTTGACTTGCCGGCTCCGTTTTCACCGACCAGTGCATGAACTGTGGAAGAACGTATCTTCATATTGACCTGATCCAATGCAACTACACCCGGAAACTCTTTGCGTATGTTTTTTAGTTCCACAATTGTACGCCTCACCAAAATGTTCCCTCCTTTTTTGTCTAAACGTTTTAACAATTAGTTTTTTTAACTCTTTGTTTTATGTTGATATTATATCATATTCATTGTATTTCTTCAATAAATAAGGCTTATTTTTGTTTATTTTGTATAATATTACTCGTCAAAACGTTTCAACACTTGTATTTAAACGTTTCAACACTGTTAATAATAAACAGGCATAAATGGTATTATTTTACATACTAAAAGAGCCGGTTCATGCACCGGCTCTTTTATAAAACCATTTTAAATTTTCCTTGTACTGCCCCGAAGTAAAAGTTGTGGTTTATACTCCCTCACGTTCCTTCCCTTTTTTTCTGTGCACTCGATCAGCTCCATAGTGCGTTCTCCTATATACTTCCCTATTTCTTCCACCGGAATACCTATTGTTGTCAGTGGCACCTGCATCACATCCGCGAACGGAACATTATCGAAACCGACCACAGAGACTTCCTCTGGGATGCTGACCCCGTACATTCTCGCCGCACGATAAATACCAAATGCCATCTCGTCATTCATAGAGAAAATAGCCGTCACCTTTTTTCCCATAATATAGGAAAATAACATGTATCCGCTATTCATGGTATAATCCCCATAGACAACCAGTTTTTCATCATAAGAAATCCCAGCTTCCTGAAGAGCCATTTTATATCCTTCCAAACGCTCCTGTGTCACCTGATAATTCTTTTTCCCCGCCACACAGCCAATCCTTCTGTGTCCGTAATCTATGAGATGCTTGGTTGCAATATATCCGCCCTGACGGTAATCAAACACTACATCTGTCCCCTCACATGCAAATCCATAATTATCCATAGTCATTACCGGTACATCTAACTGCAAAATGGCATCATTCAATTTCTTTTTTTCTTCATTCGTATATTTCTCAAGCGATTTCGCCCAGATCAAGGCACTGATATTTCCCGCACCCACGTTCCGAAGTAGATCACACTCCACGGCTCCATCATCTTCTATAATATGGCAGACAAGAGAGTAGCCTCTTTTTTCAACCACATTGTTAATCTCCATGAAAAGCGATGAAATATGGGTATTCCGCAAATCATTAAAGACAATCCCTATCAGCTTACTCTTTTTATTTACAAGGCTTACTGCTGCATTATTCGGCTGATAATTATACTTTCTTGCAACTTCTATTACTTTTGCTTTTGTCTTCTCCGACACCCTCGTTTTCTTTGAAGAGAGTGCCATAGACACCGTTGCCACCGAGACACCACACTCGCGAGCAATATCTTTTATCGTCACCTGCATCACCGTTCCTCCGATATATCTTCCACTCTGTTTCTATCTGTGTTTTTTGTCTATTTTACTATTGTAAAGCAAATCATAATGTCTGACAAGGAATTCCCCCGTACTTTCTTGTCTGGATCTCAAATTCATTTGCTTCTGCCGTCCTTCCCTCCCACTAATTTCCTCTGCAGTCCAATCAAATGGAGCATTATCTCCTGCTTAGGTGATAATGCTCCATTTTTTAAGGCTATCTAATTCCCGACAGCTTCATTCTCCTTTCTAATATTTCACGGGTATCCAGACTTCTACTTCCCCCAAATCTTCTGCTTCATTCCACAAAACATACTTTTCGATGGTGGGCAGCCCACATTTGTCATACTGGCTCTGGGGAAGGAATTCCTGATTGATCTGCTGCCAGAGATTTCCCAGAACATTGTCTGAGATTTTTCCCTTGGCCTGAAAGATCAGCCACGTTGCCGGAGGATATTCATATGTCACAAATCCTTCTACCTCCGGCCCGTCCCAGAGAACGGCACACATATAATCATTACTGCCATCCTCCTGAAATCCGAAGCACAATCCCAAATCAAAAAAACTACCACTGATAGCTTTCATTTTTTCATTGGTTCCATCACTCTTAACCACTGCCCAGGTACCTCCTCCATACGGAGTTGTCATTCTTATTCCCAATACCTGAAAAGCCCCTTTTTCTTCAACTACATACTTCATAATCTCTACTCCTTTCACTGTATTTTAAGATTTAAGCCTGCAGTAAAATACTAGCAGAACAGCTTTTTGTCTTACATCTGATGCGTTGCATCCACTGCATTCTCCTGCCTGCCTTATGCTTAGTATAAGGCTTTCACAGCCTGTCTGCCCGATATATTCCCCACAGAAAATATCGGCACAAAACATATCTCTGGCTTTTTCATCCACTGAAGATTTCGGACAGATGTCAAGAGGTGATTTTAAAAAGTTTATAGGGTGCTAATGACACCCTCGACATAACCTGGCGTCATCTGAACTTCTTCCAATATAAGACATACATTCATATCGGAACGTCTAAAATCAGTGACGGTGAATTGCAAACAGAAATTAATTGATACTACCACAGACAGATTACTCATCTTTCATCCGTTTTTATTATCCCAAGATATTTCACATAGTCGTTACATGAAATCACGTCCCCAACCAATTTCCGGTTCTCCGAATTTCTCAGATTATAGAAATATACTGGCAAATGATCGATTTCTTCGCCCAGGTCATCATATATGGTACAAAACACTTTGTCGTATTCATTTTCTATTCTGCCCTCACCGAAGAAGCCTTCCATCAAATCTACTTCATTCTGGACATCATCCGGCACCTCATGAATCTCACCCAGAACCATCTCATCTCCTATCGTCAGAGCAGGATACGCTTTACCCCTGATAGCATGGAGCGAGCCTTTCACATAAGCATAGCGCCGGAATGTATCATGAGCTTTATAATAGTACTCATAATTATACATACCCACACGAAGTGTCCCATATACAAACACTCTTCTCATCAGTGTGTTGCACCGCCCATCACCTTAATATCCGTAGGTGTGTCTACAATTGCCTCAATTGCGGCTTCAATACCCTCCACC
>NZ_JALIFQ010000026.1:0-70418 GCF_022867815.1 Blautia sp. NSJ-175 | reverse complement strand
GTGCAATCAAACTTAATCCTGCCTAAGACTATTGTAAGGCAAAAAGAGAAGTGAAAAAAGTAGTGGAGTCAGTATCCTATTTTCATTATAGGCTGAGATAAGCTTTCATGATTCGTTGACAACTTCATAGCCTCCAACTCTACGTTCCCGAACCGAGAAGCGGCTATCCGTTTGTGTGGCGAGCAAAACCATGAGCACTGATATACGGGCGGCACCCGTATAACGCAATGATCCGGCCGGGGATAATGATACTTCCGTAATTCGCGGCCCGGCCACAATGCAGGCGGGGAGATGAGATATCTATGGATCTGCAGCCACAGACGGAGAAGGAGGCGGTTATTTTGAAATAAATTATTTTTTATAGTAAGGAGGCTGCTTATGGGCTACAAAAGGAAAGATGTAGAGCAGACGAAGCAGTATGCAAAAAAGTTTGTGCGCTACAAAGAAGGAGCAGAGAAGTACAGCCTTGGGCTGACAAAGTTTCAGGAACTCGCAAAAGAAGCAAAAGCTGTCTATAAGATTGATGGCATTGCTTTAGTTAATTGCGAAATTTTTGAAAAGTTTTTGGAGTCATTCCGAGAATTTTGAAGTGGGTGATGCTTCATGGCTTTTTTACATAAAGGGGCTTTATGCGCTTTAGGGCTTGACTTTCTGTCTTACAATAAGTATAATAAAATACATGTGGAGGTAGCGGTATGACGAAAATGGGTAGACCGAAGCTGGACAACGCAAAGCGTCAATCCATTACAGTTCGGTTATCAGACAAAACCTATGATGAGTTGATCAGGTATGCTGCTGAACACAAGATGACAAAGACAGAGGTTGCCCTGCGAGGTTTGGAAGAGTATTTGTCCAAGCAAAAATAAGTGCTGTGAGTCCCTTCTTCATTATTGAAGGAGGTAACAGACATGGCAAAGACACGGAAAGATGAGCGGGGAAGAGCACTCAGGAAAGGAGAAGTACAGAGGGCATCAGACAAGCGGTATATGTACACCTATACTGATCCGTTGGGCAGGCGTAAGTCCATATACGCACAGGATTTGGCAACGCTTCGAGAAAAAGAGAAGCAGCTGATGAAGGATCAATTGGATGGTTTGGATCTGTATGTTGCAGGTAAGGCCACCATAAATGATACCTATGATCGATATATATCTACGAAGTATGATTTGCGAGCGACTACACGCAGCAATTACGATTACATGTATAATCGCTTTGTCAGACATACTTTCGGTAAGAAGAAAATCGCAGGCACTAAGTATTCAGACGTACTCCAGTTTTACTGCTACTTGCTTAAAAAGGAAAAGTTATCGTTAGGGACGCTGGACTCAGTTCATACCCTGCTTCATCCGACATTCCAATTGGCGGTTCGAGATGAAATCATTCGGAAAAATCCGTCAGACGGAGTCATGAAGGAAGTCAGCAAGAAAACAGATAAGACAAGAGGCGTGAGACATGCTTTAACGAGAGAGCAGCAACGAGCATTTATGGACTATATTTCCAATCACCCAGTGTATTATCATTGGTGGCCGTTATTTACGGTTTTGCTTGGAACTGGCTGCCGAATCGGAGAAGCACTGGGACTTCGATGGGATGATCTTGATTTTGATAATCGGATTCTGAGTATTAATCACAGTCTGGTTTATTACCCGGTTGGAGAATCGAGAAAGTCTGTTCTGCGGATATCAAAGCCGAAGACGGAGGCAGGTATCAGAACGATCCCTATGCTTGATATTGTACGTGATGCTTTTCACATGGAGCACGAGGAGCAGGAAGAAACAGGATTCAACGAGACCGAGATTGATGGAATGACGGGTTTTGTATTTGTCAATCGTTTTGGCTCAGTTTTAAATCCGCAGGCTGTGAATCGTACTATTAAGCGAATTATCAGTGGGTACAATGCGGAAGAGGTTATCAATGCTAAGCGTGAGCGGCGAGAGCCGATTATTCTTCCAGATTTCTCCTGTCATCACTTGAGGCATACCTTTTGTACAAGACTCTGTGAGCATGAAACAAATTTAAAAGTGATTCAGGCAATTATGGGCCATCGGAATATTGAAACGACGATGGATATCTATGCCGAAGCCACTGATCAAAAGAAGCAGGAATCTTTTGAAAACTTATCTAAATTGGACATCTTTTAGGAAGGGTTCTCAGCGTGAGAAGCTGACAACAAACTTTCTGCGAAGACAACAGTTTGACAACAATTTTCTTTTTTCCCTGATGTAATACGAAGCACTGTGAAGAATGGGGAAGCAAGGAAATGAAGGGATTTGAACCGATATGATGGCATGTAAGTTGGTGGGAAAACTTTTCCCGACCATGAAGTCTTTAGACGCTAAGAAGGGCGAAGCGAAGGCTGAAAAGGCAGTGGAAAAGGCTGCTGCGGCAGAGGAAAAAGTGGCAGAAAAGATTGATTTCTCCAATGTAAAGATCGAACCGCTGTTTGAAGAGATGGTTGATTTTGATACTTTTGCCAAGTCAGATTTTCGTGCAGTAAAGGTAAAAGAATGTGAAGCAGTGAAGAAGAGTAAGAAACTTCTGAAATTCGTTTTGGATGACGGAACAGGCGTGGACCGCGTGATTTTAAGCGGTATTCACGAGTATTACGAGCCTGAAGAACTGGTGGGAAAGACCTGTATCGCAATCACAAATCTGCCTCCGAGACCCATGATGGGCATTGATTCCTGCGGTATGTTAATCTCCGCAGTACATGAAGTGGATGGACACGAAGGACTGAATCTTCTGATGGTAGATGACAGGATTCCGGCTGGGGCGAAGCTGTACTAAAAAATGAATTAGAGATTTTATATAAAGGACATTTTTCTAAAAGAAATTTTGGAAAGATGTCCTTTTGGCGTGTGGGAATCAATAGCTAACATTGCTTATCTGCCAAAGTGCAGATACAAAGATGTCGGCCGCAAAGCATTGAAATCACTTAGGATGTCTTTATGGTGGATATCCAGCGCAGTAGAACAGTGTGCTGCACTTCTGAAAGAATCTTGCGAGTTGTGAATAATGCATAAAATAAATAAAGTCGAATTTATTATAATCACGAATTTACACTGGTAATACCGTTAAGTAAAGCAATCATCAGTACACTTGGAATTCTTGCCTTTTCGGACAGTTGGAATCAGTTAGTATGGCCGTCGGTCTTAACAAAATCTTCAGAGATGATGACTGTGTAGCTTGCGTTTAAAACATTTAAATCTGAATTTGATATGAAATGGAATCTGGTCATGGCAGCAACATTTATATCTATTATTCCTGTTGTGCTGGTATTTCTCTTCTTTCAGAAACAGATTGTTGAAGGAATTGCAACATCTGGGTTTAAAGGTTAAGGGAGGAGAAGGCAATGAATACAAATTATGATGTTATTACTGTGGGAGGCGGCCCTGCAGGCTGTGCTGCGGCAATTAGTGCGGCAAGAAGAGGAAGCAAGGTTTTGCTGGTTGAACAATATGGTTTTTTAGGCGGTATGGGTACAGTAGCACTGGTAAGCAAAAATGATCAGAAATATATTAACACAGCAGGGCGCATTTTA
Organism: Blautia sp. NSJ-175; assembly: GCF_022867815.1. Taxonomy (NCBI): domain Bacteria; kingdom Bacillati; phylum Bacillota; class Clostridia; order Lachnospirales; family Lachnospiraceae; genus Blautia; species Blautia sp. NSJ-175. The sequence goes on along the minus strand of NZ_JALIFQ010000026.1, from coordinate 66,877 downwards.
GCACAACGATAGAGAGAATAAAGAAAAAAATGATCCCTGTGGTATGATCATTTCTGCGGTTAATAATGAAAACGAAGAAGAAAAACTGCACTGTCTGATGGTGGATGAGCATATTCTGACAGGTGCAAAGCTGTATTAGGATAGAGCAGCATCTATCTGCAGCGGTTTGCTGCATGAAACGATAAATGAAATAGGATTTCAAAAGGATAATCGACTACGAAAGCATAGTTACAATATGCTGTAAATGAGTTTTTATTACCTTTCCACATTTTCTGTATCTTTGATTTGTCACATTTCGTAGTAGTAATTAGTGAGTGGTGATAAGATAATAATTTGATCATTAGAGTTTTGTTTAGGCTTTTATAGTGAAAAAGTCATTACGAAGTGTTATAATTTATAATATAATTATATGTTTTGTAATAGTTGATATATCTCGGGATAATAGGAAATATACTGATAACTGAAATTATGAAACACAGCTCTTGTGTTGTGATGGAACAGGGAGAAGTTGGACGGACTTTTGAAGCGGTCAGAAGATTAAAAGAAAAGGCTGCTCTCGCTGTGCATGCAGTACACGTAAAGTAAAAGAAAAGGAAGGAGGATATCAGAAAGGGGTAAACTTTAAATTCATACGTTTTGGGAAATACTAACGTGTGAAGGTATAAAAAACTATATCTTAAGGAAGGTGGTACAGGTTTTTATGATTCTTGCGCAATATACAATACGTTCAAAACAAAATTATATTTTCCGAAGTAATAAGATACAGGAAATAACAGGAGGGTCAGCCATCATTCGCGATGTATTCGGTATCCTTTTTCGTAAGGCCAGAGAGTGTGGTCTGATAGTTGAAACCTTAAACGATACGAGAGTTTCGCGCGATTTTAAATTAGAGAATGTTAAAGAACGGTTCAAAAATCAGACGCTTCACTTGATAGAATTATTTACTGGAGGTGGTAATGAGACAGTTCTTTATTCTGATGAAATAAGTTTCCAGCGGGCAAATCGTGCCTATACATATCATCTGACAAAAGAATATCCGGGATTGATTCCTTTGTGTGTTGGTATTCCTGTTGACGGAGACCCGAATTGTTATAAAAGGGATTATGCTTCTCTTATGGAAGCAGTAGAAATTGAAAAAAATAAAATGCTGCCCGGTTGTCTTATGCCTATGATGCCGTTTTCCGAGATGGACCGGAGTACCCAGCAGCCGATTTCTTATAAAGATAGAGTACATAAAATCAGCCGTTCTCAAGAAGCTCAGGTCAAATATGAAGTTGGTAATAAGGAGAAAAAAGAAGATGATTTTGCAAAACTACTGGATGATATTGTGACGGAGAAGGGGGAGGAAAGTCTTCTGGCAATTGTCCATGCGGATGGAAATAATATGGGTGTGAAGATACAGCATCTTCTTGATGGACATTCCGATTATGATTTTTGTGTGTCAGCTATGAGACGGTTTACAGAAAATATAAATAATGCTTTCGTAAAAACCGGTATTGCAGGTATAAAAAATGAATTAGAAATTCTAAAAAAAGAAGACAAGGGACGACATCCTAAATGTTATCAGTATCGTGTAATCGTCTCTGATGGCGACGATGTGACTTTTGTCTGCAATGCAAGGTTCGCCCTGGCGCTTACGAAGGCATACCTGAAGGCTGTGGCGTCCTATGGTATTTCCCATAATACAGATGGGAATGAAGAGACATATAGTTCCTGTGCAGGAATCTGTGTATTCCATAGTCATTATCCTTTTTCCAGGGCTTATGAACTAGCGGAACAAGCCTGTGATCTGGCAAAGAAGCCGGTACATGAAACTTTGCTGCAGACCGATAGTAGAGGAAATCCGGTTCCGGAGGAGGAGTGTTGGCTGGATTTCCATTTTCTTCACAGTGGTGTGGCTTGTGAATTGGAGGATATTCGTGACAGACAGGATACTGCGTCGTGTATGGCACGCCCATGGCGTGTGACAGGTAATGGAAGACATACGGGAGGAAGAGACTTTGATATCCTTAAATTTGATGAAACAGTTAATCTGTGGAAGTCCTGCGGCGGCAGCAGGGCCAATATTAAAGATATAGGAAATTCTTTTGAGCAAAGTACAGCAGACGGTGAATATGAGCTTTCAAGAGTATACTATCGTTATGCGGAAATGGAAGAAAAATTAAAAGGTATTTTTGAAGATGAGAATCGTTTATATAAAACACTGTATGATGCAAGCGAAATGTACGATATCTGGTTTGGAGGAAAGGAACCCGTAAAAAATGAAAAAACTGAGAATAACATTACGCAGTGATCTGTGCGCTGGGAGCGGGGAGAGCTTTGGAAATTCTGTAGATACGGATATCTGTATTTCTGATGCTGGACTTCCTTATATTCCGGCCAGACGTTTAAAAGGCTGCCTGAGGGCAGAAGCCGTTCAACTGAAGAAGTATGGCAGTAAACTGGCAACAGATGAAAATATTCAGAGGTTATTTGGCGGAAAAAATGGATTTGAAGGTATACTTGTACTTGAGAATGCTGTTCTGGACGGGGCGGAATCTATGGAGCGCTGGTTGAAAAGCGTAAATGCAGATCCATCGGCTGAACCGATTCTTAAGGATACTGCCAGGCCCGGCAGCGTGGCGAGCCTTTTTTCTTATGTGCGAGGTCAGACGAAGATGCAAAAGGGGGTGCCTGTGGATGGTACTCTGCGTTATACCCGCGTATTGAATCATTATGACCCGCTGCATGTAGGAGAGGAACTTGTATTTTGGGCCGATTTTTCTTTAAAAAAGGGCAGTGAAGATGAATTTTCGGATGAATTAAATCTTTTGAAACAATGTTGTATGGCTTTGCGGCATATAGGACTTAGCCGTAACCGGGGTCTGGGAAACATTAAAGTTGTGTATGATGCAAAAAAAACCGGCGAAGAGACAGTGGTCGGTGAAATGTCTGAAAATGAACAAGATGCATATCAGTTTGATGAGGGTCAGTTGAAAGATAAGAGCGAGATGATTTGTATTACATATCACATTCACCTGGATGCACCTGTAACTTTGCCGGGGTGCAGTGAACTTATATCTGAGATTCCTGCCAGGAGCGTGATTGGCTGTATGAGTACGGAATATTTAAGAAATGGTTCTGCAGATGAGATATTTTCTAAACTGTTTTTAGATGGAACAGTGCAGTGGAGTTCTCTGACACCTGTTATCTCAGGAAAAATTTCGGCACCTACGCCTCTGTTTCTGGTAAATCTGAAGAATGAGAAACGATATGCTAACTGTGCAGGGGAAGAGGTAAGAGGGAAAAAACAGAAGACATTGGAGGGAACGTATGCTGTTGAGACTAAAGATGGCTACACCATTGCTAAGGCCAACAGCCACACCGTATATCATCACACAGTCCGGGTTGAGGGACAGGATGGGATGCTGTATATGCAGCAGTCTCTTGATGCAGGCATGATTTATGGAGGAACTGTTACCCTGCCAAAATATCTGGCAGAGAATGTATGGAACATTATTGTAAAAGCACCTCTTCGGTTTGGACGGAGCCGGACGGCACAGTATGCGGCCTGCAGTATAGCAGGAGTTCCTAAGATATCGTCCTGCGCGATGGAAGAGATAATTGCGGAAACCGGGGAACCGATATATGTTGTGCTGCAGTCGGATTTGATACTGTCAGATTCGGGCGTGTTTGCAATGGACAATGCTTCTGTTCGTGATAAGATAGCTATGGAGCTTGGACTGAATCCTGTATGCGAAGTGCCGGCCGACAGTGTAAGATCTTTGACTGACCGCACAAAGTATCATGTTGTCAGTGGTTATCATAGCATGTGGCAGCTGCAAAAACCCCAGTTATTGTCCCTGCAGGGTGGAAGCGTATTTTGTTTTATATCCCAAGAAAGGAAGATTCTTCCGAGAACATTTCGTATTGGGGAATTTAAGCAGGAAGGATTTGGCGTATGCCATGTTCTCAAGCAAAGTGAAATCAATAAGCTGCAGTATATCAGTAAAGGCAGTGTGGATCGTCTGAATGAAATCAAAGGAACAGATAAAATACTTGTAAATGAACTCAGGAATGCGCTGCTTATGACAGCTGCCAGACATGCTGCTGAAAATCATGCGCTGCAGTATGCAAAATCACATGCAGATGAACTAGAAACAGGATTAATTGGCCGTCTGCGCCTTATGACAGATGAAGCAGAGAATTATGAGGACCTTCTTAATCATATTGAAAGTATCAAAGACAGTGATGAGAGCAGCGAAACTGAAGTATCCAGGAAATTAAGGGTGAAACAATTCGTACAGGGACTATGCGGTTTATACAGACTGGAAGCGGACAGGCTGATTGGAAATTGTGAAATATCCAATGAGATAGGAAATAATAAGGTGGTTCAAAGAAAAATTCTAGGAGAATGGAAATCACTGTTACTTTTTGCACTTCATATTGTTTATTATGAAAAAGGAGGACAGTAATTTATGCAGAAAATGTATTATAAGCTGACCTTTTCACAGACTGCTCCGTTGCGCATATCTAATGGGGACGTTGAAAATACGGACAGTGATTTGATGTTGGATTCCCGTGGACTGCCATTTATACCCGGCAGCAGTATTGCCGGAGTCTTGCGTTCCTTCGTACCGGAAAGCGAGGGAGAAGAACTCTTTGGATATATTGGGAAAGATGGTAAAGTGCAGAGAGAAAGCAGCATATTGATAAGTGATGCTGTTTTGCCAGATATATGTAAAAGAAGTGACATACGAATTTCGCATAGGGATGGTGTCGGAATCAATGACAGAGGTACAGCGCTGGATAATGCCAAATATGATTTTGAAGTTGCAGAAATAGCGATGCAATATACTTCTATTTTGGAGTGGACTGGTGATACAAAGAGTGATCAGGGTGCAAAGCAGCTAAATATTCTGACTAAAATTATAGAAAGGTTAGAATCTGACGGAGTTTCATTTGGCGCGCGCACCAGCCGTGGTTACGGTTCTATGGACGTATTTGTCCAGAAAAGGGAATTTGATTTTGGAAAGGGGGGGATAAATTCAGCAAATGTACTGGATGAATGGCTAACTTTTGACCCCTTTGCACCGGATGCCCGGTGGGATATGTACAGTGGTCACATCTCTAAAACGGCAGAGAATTATGATGTTTCTGGTCTTATCATTGAGATGGAATTTAAGATGGCCGGAAGTTTTGCAGTACGCAGATATAAAGAATGTGTGTCGGGGAAAGAGAATTTAGCATCCTCTGTACCGATGAAGTCAGCGTACGGAGCTCCGGTGATTCCCGGAACGAGCTGGGCAGGCGTGTTTCGGCATCATATGCTGGAACTGGCACGGCATATTTCCTGTCCGCAGGATATTCGGGATGATATTAACTTATTGTTCGGTGTTGTCAGGGAAAATAATGCAAAACAGAAATCAAATCTGTATTTCAGTGAAACTACGGTGGAAGGCGGGCAATCTTATACTATTACGAGAAATGCATTGGATCGCTTTACAGGCGCACCAGTTTCTCAGGCTCTGTACACCTCAGAATGGTGGCAGGGAGGAAAAGGAAAACTGGTAATCCGCTGTAGGGAAAGGCTGACATCTTTGTTAGGCCAGTTGTTAGCGGTTTCTATCATAGACCTGAACCTTGGACTCCTTACAGCGGGTGGTTCTGGCAGTACTGGACATGGCTGTGTTGAAATTCTTTCACTGAAAGTGAATCATCAGGACAAAACACAGGCTTTGAGCAGAATGGATACTACATTTCTGGAGGTGGAATCGAAATGAATAAGATATGGATAAAAGAATATGGAAATACTCCGGAAAGTGAAATACAAGGTGTCATCAATAGGTATATGCCTGCAGATTCTCTTGGTATTGCTTATTATACAGACCGGTTCCGTTCAGCCGACAAGAAGCATTTGGCAGCCCTGTGCGAGGATATTCCGCACTTGTTGGAACTTCGCTTATTTAATGATATGGGTGAGCTGCTTATACGCCGCAGCCATATTGGCGGAGCATTCGTCTGGAGACTGGCAGATGATAATACATTGGAAAAAGCTGCTGCGCTGGAAACAGATCAGTTCTTGAAAAAGCCCGCGAGTTATTATGTGGAGTATAAACAATATCTGGATATTGACTCTTCTTTTCAATCGGATATTGATAATTATGGATGCCACACACTTCGGACTACCGGTGGCGGATACTACGCCCTGCCTGTAGCCGAAAAACAGAATATGGTGTGTATTAAAGCATATCTGCAGTATGATAAGAATGGTTTGGCGCATATAGCTGATTATCGGCTTGCAGGTTTTTGTTGAGCGAAGGAGGGATAAATAATGGCAAAACTAAAGAATAACCAGACAGATAATATTGATTTTCTGAACCCTTATACCTTCGTTCCGTTCCAGAAAGTACCACCTAAACCTGAAGCATGGGAACAGAAATATTCTTCACCTGAAGACCTGCTGACGGGATGGCTGGATATTGAACTTATACCGAAAACACCAATTATCATACCGGACACAGCACATCGTGAAGAAAAAAAGGTGAAAAATAAGAAAGGCGCCGACACAGTACATAATAAATATCCATTTCTTCGGCTGCCGGATACAGATGGTGTACCTGGGATTCCGGGAGGCAGTCTGCGGGGAATGCTCCGCAGTGTATACGAAACATTAACCGGAAGCTGTGTATCTTCATTAATGGATGAAAGACCTATCAGTCAGCGAAATCCATTGTATGCTGGATTCGACAAACGGGGTCTCCTTCACTATGATTTGGCTACAGATACATGGACCCTTCACCGTGCGGTTGTTTACCGGCAAAAATGTGGGAAACGGCAAGTTGAATGCGGAAAATATAAAGGATTTTGTACAGGAGAAAAGGTGTATTTTACATATGACCAGCACAGACTGTTAAATATCGGCAGGACAGTGCAGGATGTTTCAGGAAAAAATGACATTTCATTTTCTTACGATGTGGGATGGCTGCAGTTTAATATACCTATTCAGCAGGACTACAGTGTAACTGTATTACAGCCGGGGTCTGTCGTTCATACCTGGAAAGGAGAAGAATATTCGCCAGATAGAAAATTATTATCTGCACTTAGCCGGGATGGTGTTGTGGATAATTCATCCGAATCGCCTAAGCCCATGAAAGATTTAAAGAATAAACTTATGGAGGCAAAAAACGGAGGGGATAATTATGTTCCTGTTTATTATCTGACTTTCGAGAACAAAAGGGGAACAGAAGTCTATTTGTCCGGAAGCTCTATCGGACGTGTTGGACGTAATAGGAAGTGGAAAGAGATAATGGGCAGTTATGCACCCTGCGAAAAAATAGATTTTCTTTGTCCGGCCTGCCTTCTTTTTGGTACGAAGGCTGACGGTGGTGTAAGAGGGAGGCTTCGTTTTACCGATGCAGTACCGATGAATCCTGAAAAGATAAAGTCAGAATTACATACGCTGCAGATATTAAGCACTCCGCGTCCTTCGGCCTTTGAATTTTATCTCAATAAGCCGGCAGCAGATGCTGCATACTGGAACTTTGATTATTATAGTGTGACGGTGTATGAGGACGGGAAAGGGCATCCGGAATTTTATCCGGTGGAGACTATGATGCCTCGTGGGAGAAAATATTATTGGCATCACAGAGAAGCTGCTGAGGATGCTGTTATCAGATCCAATCAAAATGCTACGATGGAAGCTGTATCGGGAGAAAATTTTAAATTTAGAATGTATTTTGACGGAATCCAGCCGCAGCAGTTAAGTGATATGATATGGACCATCACTTTTGGTGAAAACAGTGCAGATAGTACAAGACTACACAAGATCGGACATGCAAAACCTCTTGGTTATGGTAGTGTGAAACTTCTTATAACGAATGGTGCAATCAGGAAGGTTAAGAAGACAAAGACAGGCTTGTCAGCAGAATTAGTACCGCTTAATATTGATGTGAATAAGGCAGGGGGTACTAATTGCGGAATCACTATGGGAGAATCGGGAATCTCATTGAATGCAGAGCTCAAAGCTGATGAGTCACGGAAAAAAATAATGAATAACATTTTAAAAATATGTGATGCTGATGTCAGTGAGAATCTGAACATACGTTATCCGGTCAAAGTTACAAAAAAGGGAGAGGAGGAAATCTTTGAATGGTTTTCTAAAAACCGAAATGTAAATAAACATCATATTTCACCGGATACCCTGCCGAATCCAACAGACAAAAAACTTACATTGAGAGGGACGGTCTTATCATCTGATTCAGCGCAGGGGAAAAAGAATGCGGACAGCACTGATGGCGAGGGAAAGTATGCTGATAAAGCGAATCAGGGAAATAAAATGGGTGAATCTCGGAAAGTAAAAGCTGTAGTACTGAGGATTAATGCAAAAGGGAATTGCAGACTTAAACTTCAGGGCAAGGAGTCAGAAGGGCAGTTCAATACAAGAGGAAAATCATATTCATCTGGTTCAGAGATAGATGTCTATATTACAGGATACAGCGATAAGTATGATGTGTATTGGGTAAAACCGTTAGAATAATTAAATATTATTCAGCAAATGTATTTCCGGTGAATTGTAGGTGCGGTATATTGCTTTGCTGGGATATAAAATGCATTTTTTCCGATATTGTAGGTTTAGAGTGTGTTTGAAGATTGTGGGAATAAATTTTCAACACACTCTAATAATCCATTCGGCCAGAAATTTTCAGCTATAACCTGTGAGGCTTTAAAATATTTGCATGTTAAATACTGTCATAAAATTAACTGCAGATATTAAAATCTTATTTAAAATGTAAAGGTGTACGTGTATATGATAAAGGGGAATAATATGATGAATGCTCGGAATAGTCAGGAACTTGAGTCGAAAAAGGAAGGTACAGTACCAATGCCCAGAGAAACGGTTGCAGTAATACCGGATATTTCAGATAGTGTATTGCATCGATTTAAAGCAAATAATATTTTGTTGTTGAATATGAGTATATTACGTAGTGACGGGAATATTACAGAAAGCTCATATTGTTATAACGGAATTACAGTTAAAGGATTCGGACAATTGGAAGCGGTTCCTAAATTATTAATAAAGGAAGGTAAAACGCCGGATATTATCATTATACTTGCATCAGCTGCTACGAGAAAAGAAGTGGATTTTTCTATTCAAAGTGAAGATAGTACAATTGCAAAACGAGGTTCGGCAGTAGACTTTTTTAAAGAGCAAATAGCAGAAGCGAGTGGCAATTCGGTTTCCTTTAAAGTGGTAGAACTGGATAAAAGAAATGTATCTCATGTGGAGCATTTAAAAAATGGAGAAAATCGAGAGCAGGATTTGAATAAAAAAGACGTTGTTTCCGCAGTAGGAAATGTAGTTGATATTATCCGATTATTAAAACGTAATAATGAGAAAATTAATTTGTATTTAGATATTCATGGCGGTCCAAGGGAAGATCAGGTGGTAATTGAAGCTATTATTAATCTGCTTGCTATGGAAGATATCTGCATTACAGATGCGTTTAGTATTAGTGGTGGTGGTCAGAATGTTCCTATTATGAACGTTACCGAACTCTTTAAAATCTTTAACTTCGTATCAGCAATGAATGAGTTTACGAACTTTGGGCTGGGTAAAAGTATAAAGGAATATGTGAGTGGACTTTCAAGAGAGACATATGAGGACGAATTTTATAAGGAAATATCCAACGGTATTGGAAGAATTTCAGATGCATTGCTGTTGTGTAGAGTAAACGAATTTGAGAGTGCTCTAGATAGTATGCAGAAGATTATAGAAAAACGCGATCATAAAATAGTAATAAATGATTACCTGGATATATTTATTAAAAATATTAAAAATAATTATGGTGTTTTGCTGCAAAAAAATAAAAGAAATCTGCAAAACGAAGTGCTTTGGGCATATAAAAAAGGGTTTTATCAGCAGTGCCTTGCAATCATTGAAGCAAAAACACCGGAATATGTATTTACAAATTTTTTTGAATACTCTGAAACAGATGGGGTGAAATGTGAAATATGGAATAAACAGAATAATTGCAGAAAGAAACAGATAAGTAAGCGGTACTTTTTAAACCGTATTTCAAGAGGAAGATGTAAAGATTCGGTAGAATCACAGTATGAGTATTTATCAAAAACATTGTTGTATTCAAAGCAAAAAATTAACCAGCGTAAAATATATGAAGTCATAGATTACGAACTAGAAAATAACAGAAAAGATAACAGAAAAGATAACAGAAAAGAAAAATATGATATTATATTTTATTGCAAATTTACGCAAGGTGAAGATTTTGCGGGATTTTTGAAAGAGTGGAAAGTGATAAAGGAAATCCGTAATAACGTAATGCATTTGAGAGAGGATAAAAAAGTTTCTATTAATCAAGAAAAGGTGTGGGTGACACTTACAGTCGTTCATGATCAAATAAAAGAATATCTACGTTTACTTAATAAACTTAAAATATAATAGTTAAGTAAAAAAATTGTAATCTGTATATGAGAAAGTAACTGCAACTGGTGGGATGACAGGTGAGATGATTTTATGTACAATCGTATCGGAAAGTATAGGATGGTATGAAGGCAAGATATTTGTATTACACAGGGGGGCTGTAGATTACGACCGTACAGGGCCGTAATCTACAGATGCCGATATTATTTAATTATAAATGCAGCAGCCAGTCGATCACATTTATCAATTTAATACCGTTGTAATTGGATGGATTCCAGCGGACGCATTTCTCTGGCAAAAGTTTCATCTCCGGTCATATCAGCTGTTACCTGGAAATAGGTGTATGCATTTTGATTCCTGGCAACAAAATCTACTTCTGTGTTGCCGAGTTTTCCAATATTAACTTGATAACCGTGACGAAGCAGTTCAAAATAGACAATATTCACGATTGAAAATCCCAAAACATACCGCTGCCACGGAAGGATATATCCACTAAGTCCAAAATCAACAATGAACCATTTGGAATTGGTTTTTAAGAGCTGCTTTCCTACAATATCAAAACGGTCTGCTTTGTAGAAGATAAAGGATTCAGAGAGAGCTTCCATATAATCACTTACAGTATTGGCAGATGTTTTTTTTCCGTTGGATGTGAGATAATCATTTTTACAGAAATGAGACTGCCGACAACACTGGAAAGATAGCAGGCTATTGACTTTAGAAGAGCAATATCTGTAATTTTTCTTTTATTCGGGTCATTTTCACGGCTGATCTGCCGGTCTTCCATATACTTAATAATAACTGTATTATAAATGCCTTTCAGATAGACGTATGCTTTTTCCGAAGTTTTTTTCATGGCGGACAGATAATGGAAGCCGCCATATTGCATATATTCTGCAAATACAATGTCTGCATACCTTCCTGTGTCCTCCATGGTGTAGTAATCCAGAAAGCAAAAGGGGAGTATGGAAATTTCAATGTATCTTCCGGTAAGGAGGGGTGTGAGATCACTGGGAAACAAATAAAATTCCGAAATCGGAATTACAATTACCTCTTGCGTTATGCCTCCCAAAGAGATATAATAATATTACACTAAACGTAATAAAGAAGGGAATATGCATGCGCGAATGCGGAAATGAAATATTGACCGAAATCTCCTATCTGGTATTGCTGGCATTCTGCAGTCCGAATCATGGATATGGAGTTATGCAGTTTCTGGAGGAGCACACAGAAGGCAGGGTAAAACCCGGGGCAGGAACACTTTACGGGGCAGTGAATGCGCTGCTGAAAAAGGAGTGGATCGCTCTATATGCCCGGGATGACAGGAAAAAGACGTATTTGATCACAGATAAAGGCAGAGCTGTTTTGGAAAGGGAAGTGAGAAGGCTAAAGCTGAATTATACATTGGGACAGCAGATATTGAATGGAGGGGATGAGAATGGAAGTGACTAAATTTTTTCTGTCCATAGAAAAGGAAGAAAAGTGGCTGAATGATATGAGCAGTGAAGGCTGCCGTTTCGTCGGAAAGCACGGGTTCTCTTATAAGTTTGAGCCCTGCGAAAAAGGGACATACCGGTACTGTATAGACCAAAGGGGATTTCTTAAAAACAGTGAGGAGTTTGTGGGATTTTTAGACGAGTTAAATATGAAACTTGTTCATGAACAATGGGGATTCTACTATTTTGAAGCAGATAGAAGCTGCAGTACGGAAAAAATATATACGGACATAAAATCTAAGTCCAGTTTTTACCTTCGATGCATTTTATGGCTTGCGTGTATCGGAATATTAAACATCTCCATAATAAACCATGCAAATGGTCCCTATTTTTTAAATATTTCAATTCCTATAGTTGCAAATACGGTTGTGTTATGCCTGGTATTATCTGCAATATTGAAATACGTTTGGAATATCCTTTTGCTGCATCTGAGAAAGTAGTTTGGTATTATGCCGGAGTATATTAAAAAACTTCATGCATCCATACAAAGAAGAGAATAAAAGAGGAGGAAATACCACATGACAGAAAAAGTCCTGTACGAAGAGCTATGCCCGGCAGAATTTCAGGACCGGCTGCAGGCGTGCCCTGTAGCGTACCTGCCGCTGGGGACGCTGGAATGGCATGGGCCTCATCTGCCCCTGGGAGCGGACGGAATTCAGTCGCAGGAATTATTTATACGGACAGCAGAAAGGATAGGCGGAATCGTATTGCCGAAACTCTTTCTCGGGCCTGACCGGTTTTACCATGACCCGGAGAGGGAGCTTTACGGTATGGATATCTGCACAGGCGGGACCATAGTGCCTTATGAAATGCAGCAGCTTCCCGGAAGTGCCTACTGGATGCCGGATGAGGAGTACCGAGGAATGATTCTGCGTATTGGAGCCAATCTGTCCAGAGCAGGATTTAAAATTCTTGCTGCCCATGGCCATGGGCCGTCCATCCGGCAGTTTGGTGCTCTGAAAGAAGAACTGCACAGCAAATGCGGTCTGATCGGGGTGACAGCTTTTGATTTCATGGAAGATGACAGGCTGAGATTTCAGAATGACCATGCAGCAGCCAATGAGACTTCCATTACCATGGCGGTCCGCCCGGAACTTGTTCAGCTTGAAAGGATTCGGAACGGAGAGGAACTGCCCATAGCTGTGGCAGGGGCTGACCCGAGGACAAATGCCTCACGGGAATACGGAATGGAAATATTGGAGATGAATGTAAATGCCCTCTGCCGGGGAATCGGAGATCTGCTGAACATGGAAAAACTTACTTTGTAATGGCGAGAGGGTGCAAAGATAATACTGTTCAAGTTTAATGGTATATGCCCTGCCGAAAGTACGGGAGGGACTCATCTGCCGGTTTTTGCGGAGACAGGTAAGAACTGCTGGTTAGAGTCACCGTTTAACTGTGATTACGGAGGAGGAAAAGAACATCAAATGCCCCATAAATGTCATGATACAGGCACTTATGGGGCATTTTTACCATTAGAGTTATGACAAATGGCTGTGCGTCTTCTGCCATCCGAAAGAGCGGCTATTTGATTGTAATCTTAAACACTACGGGTTTGTCAGATTTCACATTCTGCGTTTCAATTTCCAGCCCGTTTTCTGTTCTTTTCCATATCGGGGATTCCTCAAAACCCAGCACTTCCACATTTTCAACGATGCCGTGGAATTTCGGCAGTCTGGATGCATCCTGTTCGGCCAGGGATTTTATGACAATGCGGCCGTCCTCAGGATAGGAAAGGCAGGCGGCATAGAGGTGTGATCCCTTAACTGTGAACCGGAAATCCTCTTTTGTAAAGACTTTGTCCTTACCATCTGTAAACTGTCCTTCTTCCACCTTTGTGGGACCTTCCGCGGCTGTGCGCCACACGCGGGAGCCGTAAATGGCCTCACCGTTTGCCTTCAGCCACGCTCCGATCTGCAGCAGTATCTCCGTGTCCTCCTCCGAGATGGTTCCGTCTGCCTTCGGGCCTACATTCAGCAGAAGATTTCCGTTTTTGCTGACCACATCCACCAGGTCACAGAGGATATCCTTTGCCTTTTTAAATTCATTATTCTCTGTATAACACCAGGAATTTTTTGCGGCAGCAGTATCTGTCTGCCAGTAAAATGGCTGTACGTCCGCAAACTGTCCCCGCTCAATATCCACCAGGGCGGTACCGAACATGAAGGCGTCGTGTTTATAGGCGATCACAACCTCTTCTTTCCACTCTGCGGCGCGGTTATAATAATAGGCAGCGATTTTCTGCAGATAGGGTTTGGCGCTGCTGTGCTGGATCCACCAGTCAAAGTACAGCTCTTTTACGTGGTAGCGGTCTATAAGCTCACAGGTCCGCACCATCCAGTCCTCCAGGAATTCTCTGGTGGGGACGGGTTCGCTGAATAAGTCCTGATGGTCCCCCTCCGGCATGGCAGGCCAGTACAGGTCTCCTTCTTTTTCAGAGCCGGTGATATCGCTGTCAAAATCCCGCCCATGTCCCATAAAAAACCAGTGTTCAATACGGTGGGTGGAGGCTCCGTTCACCAGCCCGTTTTTATGCATTTCCTCTGTCAGTTCTCCCAGGACGTCACGGTGCGGGCCCATTTCAAAAGCGTTCCAGTGGGAAATATCGCTGCGGTACATCTGGAAGCCGTCGTGGTGCTCTGCAACGGGAACCACATATTTGGCCCCGGCCTTTTTAAACAGGTCTATCCAGGCAGCGGCGTCAAAGTGTTCCGCTTTGAACAGGGGAATGAAATCCTTGTAGCCGAAGTCCTTCTGATCTCCATATACCCGGCGGTGGTGTTCGTATTCCGGACTGCCCTGTATGTACATATTCCGCGGATACCATTCGTTTCCGAATGCGGGGATAGAGTAGGCGCCCCAGTGAATAAAAATACCGAATTTTGCATCCCGGAACCAGGCGGGGGTCTCGTGGGCAGAGAGGGAATCCCAATTGGCTTTGTATGGCCCTCTGTTAATGACATCTTCAATTTGCTGTAAATACATTTCTTTGCTGTACATAGGCGTTCTCCTTTCCGTAACTGTCTCTATTGTATGTCCCGGCACAGGAAATAAAAAGACAGAAAAGCGTCCAGTTTCCTGTCGGGATGTCGTTATTTTCAGGGTGAGGACACCGCGTGCTCAAAACCGGTTTTCATATACGCGGAAAGCATGTATAATTACAAAAAAGGTGTAACTATTCAGCCAGCTGAATAGTTACGGGTATTCGCCCATTAAAAATCGCTTTGCGATGGGACGAATACCTGCTACCACTACTCTTATGCACGGTCAGCGCAGTAAATGCGCAGACCTGACTGAACAGTTATAAAAAGGTAACGATTCCGCCGGCTGAATACTTACCAAGTAAAGCTTCTGAAAAGAGGAAGAAAAATGGCAGATGTGAATTACAAAGTGAATCTGGACGGTGTACCGTTTCATATAGTATCTGTGGGACATGGAATCACAGGTCACATTAAGATGCACGTGCACAGCATAACCAGCTATGAAATTCATTACATAGAATCAGGAGAAGGCATACTGCGCCTCCGTTCGGGAGAGCACGGACTTAAAAAGGGGACCTTTTACCTGACAGGACCGGGAGTGGCACATGAACAGATCACAGTGTCCCGGGAGCCTATGGAGGAGCTGGTCCTCTATTATACGGTTCCCCTGTCCTGCAGGGCGCAGCGGCAGCGGGAGGACTGGATGGAATGCCTGCTGGACCAGCGTTTCTGGATTGGAGATGATGCGGGGGAGGTGTCGGATATCCTTCGGGGGATAATCCGTGAGACAGAGAGGAGACCTGCCGGTTTTCAGGCAATGATACCGCATCTGGCAGGACAGCTTTTTATCACACTTGGCAGGATGTACCGGGCAGGCCAGCCGGAGCAGGGGGAAGTGTACATGCCATGCTCCGATGAGGGGAAATATCTGCAGATAGAGAGAATGTTTCTGGACGACCCGGTACATATTACCATACATGGACTGGCGGAAGCGCTTGGGCTCAGTGTGCGTCAGGTGCAGCGCCTGATGAAGAGCCATTATGGGATCACATTCCGGCAGATGCAGATGGATAATAAACTGGAGCTTGCTTGCCGTCTGCTGGAGGATACCCGTGATTCTGTGGAAAAAATTGCAGAGAAGACCGGGTTTTCCGCGGCGGATTATTTTGGGTACTGCTTTAAAAAGAAATACGGGATGTCTCCCGGTAAGTTCAGAAAAGAGGCGGGCCAAAGACCGTGGATAACCGAGGAATAGTGTACGGTATTTGCAATGTTTTGTATAAAAATAGGAATAAAAAAATTCTTCATTCATGATATCATTCTATAGTGCTGGACACAGCAATACATAACACTGTCCCGACTGTATAATATCTATACATTAGAGTCCGGGCAGGGAGAGGAGATACATGAAGTTCAGAATAAATAACCCGGATCATGAGAAAAGTCCCTATACCGGAATGACAAGAGAACACTGGCTGGATGCTGCTCAGTTTCTGTTAGATGGGATCTTCTCCAACATCGGGGATTTTGATACGCCCATATACTGTCCGAGAACAGAATTTGCGGTCAGTTATCCCAATAAAAACAGCGGGGAATGGAAAACATTTGCCGCCAGATTCGAGGGCCTGGCAAGGAGTTTCCTGATAGCGGCTCCGCTTCTTCACAACAGACCGGAGGCTGAAGCAGGAGGATTTTCCGTAAAGGAGTATTACAGAGAACATATCCTTCGCGCAGTCACAAAGGGAACCGGGGATTATATGCTTACCTACAGAGAACTGGATGCCATGTCCGGGGAAAAGGAGCATTGCTTTCAGCATACCTGCGAGTGCGCGTCGCTGGCGATCGGCCTCTGGCAGTGCAGGGAAGTTATTTGGGATTCCTACACACAGCAGGAAAGGGATAAAATAGCGGAGTATCTGCGCGAATTCGGAGATGCAAGGACAGTGCCCCACAATTGGCGCCTGTTCAATATGCTGATCTTAGGGTTTTTGTGGAGCCAGGGATATGAAATTGATGAGCATAAGATGAAGGATCATGCCCAGACCATTCTTTCCTACTATGCCGGTGACGGCTGGTTCAGGGACGGACACCGTTTTGATTATTACAGCCCCTGGGCCTTTCATGTGTATGCTGCACTCTGGAATGTGTGGTACGGGTACGAGAAAGAGCCGGATATGGCAGAACGGATAGATGCGTATTCCAACTGCCTTCTTCAAAAATACACGGGAATGTTTGACAGAGAGGCCCATGTGACCATGTGGGGAAGAAGCGGTATCTACCGGAACGCCGCCACTGCGCCCTTTGCCTCAGTGTTCTTCCTGAAAAGACACGAGGTGGACCCCGGACTTGCCAGGCGGATCAATTCCGGAGCGCTTCTGCAGTTCATACAGAACGACAAAGTGTTTCAAAACGGTGTGCCTGTTCTTGGGTTTTACGGGGAGTTCCCGCCCATGCTTCAGGATTACAGTTGCGCAGAGAGTCCCTTTTGGATGGCAAATCCGTTCCTCTGTCTGAATCTTTCGAAAGACCACCCCTTTTGGACTGCGAAGGAGAATAACGGGGACTGGGACACTTTGAGGGAGGACGCGTACAGCTCTTATGTTATGGACGGACCGGGCATCGCGGCCTTTCATCAGGGTGCCAACGGGGCGGCGGAATTCTGCACAGCTAAAAATGTGTTCCACCCGCAGGATGATTACATTAAGGCGTATATACGTCTGGCGTTTCACAGCCGTTTTCCCTGGGAGGATTTTGACCGCCGGGGAGCAGAGGCCATGCAGTACAGCCTGCAGTACGATGGGGAACATCAGGCGCAGATTCCCAATATCATGCTGTATGGCGGGGTGCGGGACGGCGTGCTGTACCGCCAGGAGTATTTTAACTTTCAGTATAATTTTCAGGGGCTGGCATGTATGAATCTGGCGGATATTCCACTGCCTAACGGTATCCTGCATGCGGATAAAATGAGGATACATGAGAAACCCTTCACCCTTACTTTGGGAGCGTATGGTTTTCCGAAGGAGGGGAACGTACAGACAGAGCGCAGGTCAGATGGCACAGCGCAGGCCTTGATCGTGAAAAATGAAAAGCGGAGCCTGGCCTTTGTGAGTTATACCGGCTTTGACAGCGTTGAAATGAAGGAGCGCACAGGCGTAAATGCAGTCGCTGAGAGAAGTATTCTGCTTTACGGAAAATGCAGAAGAGAAGAGTATTATGAGTACAGGCCCTATGTGATGGTCTATGCTGTTCTGACCGCGGAGGGCAGGGAGTTTACCGGGGAGGAATTGTTCCCTGTCAGTGAAATCAAGTTTCAGGATGAGGAGCAATGCGGAGCTGCAGGGCCTGTGAGAATCACGCTGCGTTCAGGGAGAACGGTCTGTGTGGATTATGAAGGGCTTGAAGGTAATTTAAGTCTTTAAATAGGCACGTTTATGAACAGGAAAATGAGTCCGGGAAAACCCGGACTCATTTTTTTGCTTTATCAATAACATGTTCCGCATACTTCTGCGGTGTCATTCCCGTATATTTACTGAATACCCTGATAAAGGTATTAGAACTGTTGAAACCGGTCATAGCACTTAAATCTTTTGTCTTTAAAGACGGGTCCTTTTCCGGCAGCGCCCTGGCCTGATTGATGCGGTAATTGTTCAGGTAATCCTTAAAGTTATTGTCACTGAGCTGTTTAAAGAGAATCCCGCAGTATTTGGGGGAGATGTTGAACTGGTCTGCCAGGTCGTTGAGCATGATATTGTCCCTGTAATTCTGATGGATATAGTCAAGCATGCGGGACAAAATAGCTTCATCCTGTGTCTGGCTGCGCCTGTTTTTCTCCTTTATGATCTCAGAGATGACGGTTTTGATGCCTGTTATGGTCACGGAATCGGCCCAGTGTGTGTACCAGTGTTCATAATCAATGGACCGGCCGATAAATTCCTCGGGGCTTGTCTTAAGCTCCTGAAAAACCCTGTTTATGGTTCCGATCAGAGCGTAGACAAAGTTCTGGAGAACCTCCATGGACAATACCTTGTGGACAAGATTTTCCCGGATCAGGCTGTCGAACAGTTCCACTGCCTGTTCCCGGCCGTTGATGATCTCCTGGATCAGCTTGTTCTCCGTTGAGAGAGGATAAGAATAGGTGGCGGAATCTATAGCGGCGATCTGTTCGTGGGTAATGATCTTGTCATGGGGGAGCATGGGCAGATACTCTGCTATTTTCAGCGTCTCCTGATAACAGTGGTAGAGATTTTCAAATCCCCGTCTTACTGTGCTGAGCACGGTCTGCTCCTCCCAGTATTTGCCTGATTCGTCGCCTTCCATAGGCGCAGACAAAGCCCTGGCAGTCAGTAGTTTTGCGCTCTCCATACTGTCGGTTTTCAGGATCAGGGCGCAGCGGTACATGGAAAGCTTCACGAATACAATATCATCTCTCTTTACGCAGTTCTGGAAGATCAGGTTCTTGTACATTTCAAGCTGGCAGAATCCGCTGTCATCCAAAGTCTGGGAGGCATCCGGTGAAAACCATATAAGCCCCACACAGAACAGGCTGTTGTCAGGGAAATACGGTTTTTCTTTGGGGGCCAGATATCCATTGGGGTCTGTGAGCAGATTCTGGTAATACTGCTGGGCCAGAAGGGTGTTGGTGGTCTTCCTGGTTGCCATCAGGCTGTGGTTCAGACTCTGCATCTTTGCCAGGTTGTCGTTCAGGATCTGGAATTCATCGTAGCTTTTGGAACCTTTCTCTATATGAGGCTGCAGTACCTCGTATATGGGCCGGTACAGAAGGTTCACCACATAATAAAAGGCAGCGCTCAAAAGGATAAAAATGACCAAAACCGCCAGAAGAAAGAGGAATATGTTCATGGCATTGAAGCTATACCGGTCATACAAGTAAGAGATATTCCAGTTCATAGACAAAAGGTGGGCGTTGGCTATGTAATAACCGGATTTCTTTACGATATCCCTGCCTGTGTCCAGATTAGTTCCAAGGGATGTAAAGAGTGACACATCATGTTCATCCAGGGAACTGGGGATAAACAGACCGTCCGTGTTGGAAATCCAGTATTTTTCCGGTGTGGCAGTACCCACAAGGGAGCTTATGGGGATATCAGCCATGTAAATACAGGTGCGCGGCTGCTTATACCCCTTGATCAGATAATAAAGGGAAGCCAGCTCGCCCCGGTCATTGTAATGCGGAATCACATAGGGAAACATATTTTTATCAAAATATTCCTGTATATCTGTCAGATCATCTTCCGATAATCCCTTTTTCTTTAAAAATTCAGAGACAGAGAAAGAACCCTCAGGGGACAGGACACTGGAATGTGTGTTGTCATCAAGATCTGTCTGTCCGTTGTTGAGCAGAAGATACACCTGAAAGCGTGTTTCCACAGCGCCTGCGTATTTGAGAAGCGCTTTCTGTGCCCGGGAGGAGAGCAGATAAAAATCACGTGTGCCCTCTGAGACAGACCATTCCTTGATCAGGGAATCATTTACGATATCCGTCATGGTGTTGGATATCTCTTTCAGAGAGACTGCGCTCTTTTCCTCCAGGATCGTGCGGGATACAGAGATGGAGGTCTCATAATTCTCTTCTGAGCGCTGAGTCAGCAAGATGCCTGAGATGGAGGCCAGAACAAGAGTCACCACAGCGGCCAGAAGCAGGAATACGATTTTCAGTTTTTGGTGATATAATCCGGATGGCTGTTTCTGCATATCTGCTGTCTCCTTTTTTCTTTGATCCGAGTCAAGTTCCCGCTGCCAGGTTTATGTGCGAAATGGAAGGGGGATTTTCCTGACGAGATTAAATTATAATTGCATTTTGTTGATAATTCAAGTGGAAGCGCCTTTATTTATGGGCCTTGGGATAAAATGGTGATGATTTGAAAAATGGTGATGCCCCGGAAACAAGCGCTTCTTTGAAAAACAGGGACGAAGTGAAAAATGTGTATCCCAAAAATCCGGAAGAAAATAAGCCGTGGAATTTGATGATTTACATTTCAAAAAATTTCCGTTAAGGTGTGGATATCGACTCGAAGCGCTTCGATAAAGGAGAAAGGAGAGAGAAGAGGACTTTGGCTAAACAACAAATAAAAATACAGAAGAAAAGAAATTTTTCTTTTGTCATAAAAAAGATAGCTTCAAGTAAGGAATTATACCTTCTGCTGCTTCCCGGTATTATATGGTATCTTCTATTTGCTTACCGCCCAATGACAGAACTCAAGATAGCATTTTACGACTACAATGTATTTCAGGGTATTAAAGGAAGTACATTTGTGGGACTGCAGAACTTTATGGAATTTTTCAGAGGGAAGGATTTTCCCAGGGTATTAAAGAATACTTTAATGATCTCCTTCTGGCAGCTTTTGATCTGTTTCCCGCTTCCGATTGCCCTGGCAGTCTGTGTGACGGAGATGAAGAATAAGTTTGTCAGCAGGATGACACAGATGTCCACATTACTGACACATTTCATATCAGTCGTGGTTGTCTGCGGTATCGTGATCAACTTCCTGTCTCCAAGTACGGGGGTCATCAACCTGGTGCTGGAGAAAATCGGTGTGGACCCTGTATACTTTATGACGAAACCGGAATATTTCAAGGGAATCTACACATTAATGACCTTATGGCAGAACGCGGGATTTGACGCCCTGGTGTATATCGCGGCGATCATGGGAATTGACCCGCAGCTTTATGAGGCGGCAACCGTGGACGGCGCGGGGAAAATGAAGAAGATTTTCCATGTGACGATTCCCGCCATTGTGCCCACGATCGTGACGATGCTGATCCTGAAGCTGGGAGGTATTATCAAGGTGGGATACGAGGCAATCTTACTGTTATACCAGCCGGCAACGTATTCTGCGGCTGATGTGGTCTCTACATATTCTTATCGTCTGGCATTTGAGAATGGAAACTATGGGCTGTCTGTTGCTGCGGGACTCTTTGAATCCGTGGTGGCATTTATCATGGTAATTCTTGCAAACAGATTCAGCAAGAAGATTTCCGACAACGCGTTATGGTAAGGGGGAAGAGAGATGGCAGGAAATAAAAGAAAACAGGGGCAGGTCATCGGAATGGGAGAGCGTGTCTTCAATGCGGTAATGATCGTTCTCGGTATCGTAATCACATTCATTGCCCTGTACCCCATATATTATGTATTGATCTCCTCCTTCAGCAAGCCTTTCTTCGTGGAGAATGGGGATGTGCTGCTGAAGATCAAAGAATTTACCACAGCCAGCTATGAAGCTGTGTTTAAGAGGGACGGACTGTGGACTTCCTATGGCAATGCCATTTTCTATACCGTGTTCGGACTCATGGCAAATATGTTTTTTACCACGACCATGGCATACGCATTGTCCAAGAAATATCTGATGGGAAGAAAGCTTCTGACCCTGTTTACGGTATTCACCATGTGGTTCAGCGCAGGTATTATTCCGACTTATATGAACTTCAATAACCTGGGTCTGCTGGATACAAGGACAGCGATCATTTTCGGATTTGCCATTGAGACCTATAACCTGATCATTATGAAGAGCTTTTTTGAACAGGTACCGGAAGCGCTGGAGGAAGCGGCATTCATTGACGGGGCAGGGCATTTCAGGGTATTCTGGAATATATATCTTCCTCTTTCCAAGCCGGCGCTTGCCACAGTGGGGCTATTCTATGGTATCAGCCGCTGGAACGGATACTTCTGGGCAATGCAGCTTCTGAAAGATGACAATAAGATACCCCTTCAGGTTTTCCTGAAAAAACTGATCGTAGAGCGGGTTTCCAATCCGTCGGATGCAGCTATTGTGACAAAGGCATCCTTAACATCACCAACTACACAGGTATACGCACTGATCATTCTGGCAATCGTTCCGATGATCGTGGTATTCCCGTTCATTCAGAGATATTTTAAAACAGGCCTCACCGTCGGCGGTGTAAAAGGCTGATCATAAACGGAGGATTATTATAATGAAGAGAAAACAGATCACAGCATTATTACTGACAGCAGTTCTGGGAGCATCCATGGCGTTTGGAGTGACTGGCTGCGGCAAGGAAGAAAGCAGCAAAGAGACAGCATTAGGCAAGGACGGCAGCAAGGAGTTTACTGCCTTCATGTTCCTGTCAGGGACACCGTTCAATTCTGACTGGGAAGTGTGGAAAGAAGTGGAGAAAAAGACAGGCGTGAAACTAAAAGGCGTTGTGGCTTCCTCCAACTCAGACTACGCCACTGCATTCCAGAACATGGTTGCATCCGGTCAGCTTGCCGATATCATTGCCTGCGACCTGACTACAGATATAGAGAAACTGGGCAAGGACGGCGGAGTTATTCCCTTAAATGACCTGATCGAGGAACATGCACCACATATCAAGGAAGCCCTGGACAGCGACCCGAACCTGAAATACCAGGCGACAGCAGAGGATGGGAATATCTACAATATTCCGTTGGGAAAAGAATTAAAATCTTCACAGTTCTACTGGATCCGCCAGGACTGGCTGGATAAGCTGGGCCTGGAAGCACCTACAACCGTAGATGAGCTGCACGATGTACTGACAGCATTCAAAAACAATGACCCAAACGGAAACGGACAGGCTGATGAGATCCCGCTGTTTGACCGCTCCGCTACCGCAGAAACGGAGATGGGTGAATATCTGGCCTTATGGGATTCCAGTGCTTCCTTCTATCCCCGCGACGGCAAGATCACTTACGAACCGCTGACAGAGAATTATAAAAACGCGGTGAAGAACCTTGCCCAGTGGTACAAGGAAGGACTGATCGATCCGGAAATCTTCACAAGGGGAATGTCAGCAAGGGATACACTTTTGAGCAACAATACCGGCGGATTTACCCATGACTGGGTAAGTACAGGAAACTACAATGACTCCCTGGGTGAGGAAATTCCGGGATTCCAGATGACAGCCATCGCTCCGCTGAAGGACCAGAACGGAAATGTGAAAGAGCGTGACTATCGTTACGCAGAGTGCGGATGGGGCATTTCCTCACAGTGCAAGGACCCGGAGAGCGTGATCAAGTTCATGGATTTTATGTTCACAGAGGAAGGTTCCGATCTGATGAACTGGGGCATTGAGGGCAAGACCTATACAGTGGATGACAAGGGAAATAAGGCATTTACAGAGGAAGTATTTAATTCCGGGCTGGCTCCTGTGGAGTATCTGCGTTCTTTAGGCTCCCAGTACCGTGCAGGCTATGTACAGGCAGCAGACTATGAATACGCTACCATGAATGAAGCAGGCAAGGCGGCAAATGAGCTGTACGATGCACATGACGAATGGTTTAAGGCACCGAAACTTCCGGAGCTGAAGCTGAGCACCGACGGAATGGATGAATATAAGAGTATCATGTCAGGAATTGAGCCTATTGTATATGAAAAACTGCAGAGCTGGATCTTAGGCTCCAGCAATATTGACGATGAGTACGACGCGTTTATCCAGGAGCTGAAGGACAGGGACATTGAGAAGGCCATTGAAATTCAGCAGAAAGCATACGATAACTACGTAAAAGTGACAAAATAGATAAAAGGAGGATGTCATGGAGCGGCAAAAATTGCAGAGAGCTGCAGATACGGCGGTATCCATTCTGAAGGAGAACCTGAAGGATTATACCTTTTGTTTTCCCGGTTCCAACAGTGAAAATCAGTTCTACCCTGCAACGGAGAATGTAGAGTGGACCACAGGATTCTGCACCGGGACTTACTGGCTGGCCTATGAGCTGACAAAGGATGAGGCATTCAGAAAGTCAGCGGAAATACAGGCGGACAGCTTCTATAACAGAATAAAAAATAAAATTGACGTGGAACACCATGACATGGGATTCCTATATACACCGTCCTGTGTGGCAGCCTATCAGCTTACGGGAAACGAGAGGGCAAAGGAGGCTGCTGTCATGGCAGCCGAACAGCTTATCAGCCGTTTTCAGGAAAAGGGCGGTTTCATCCAGGCATGGGGGCCTCTGGGAGCGGAGGACAACTACCGCCTGATCATTGACTGCCTGCTGAACCTGCCCCTGCTTTACTGGGCATCCGATGTGACCGGAGACGGAAAGTACAGGGAGATTGCTGTGCGCCATACAAAGACCAGCATACAGAATCTGGTGAGGGAAGATTTCTCCACATACCACACATTTTTCTTTGATCCGAGGACCGGGGAACCGGTGCGCGGAGTGACGGCACAGGGATATAAGGATGACTCCGCATGGGCCAGAGGCCAGGCATGGGGAATATACGGAACGGCTTTGGCATACCGCTACACAAAAGACGAGACATGTAAGGATTTGTTCCGTAAAGTGACGGCGTTTTATATGGATCATCTTCCGGAGGATTTGGTACCCTACTGGGATCTGAGCTTTTCCCGGGGAAGCGGTGAACCCAGAGATACCTCCGCAGCCGCAGCCGCGGTATGCGGTATGATGGAAATGTGCAGGAACGGCAGTTTAGATAAGAAGGAGAAGGCTTTTTATGAGGAAAAGGCAGACCAGATGCTGGAAAACCTTATAGACCACTATGCAGTCACATCCATAAAAGAGTCAAACGGTCTGCTGCTTCACGGGGTCTATGCCAAGAGCAGCCCTTACAACAGTGTGACAGACAGAGGTGTGGATGAATGCAATCTGTGGGGGGATTATTTCTATCTGGAAGCGCTGACCAGAAAACTGACGGACTGGAAAACATATTGGTAAGAAATGAAACAGAGACAGACACGGTTGCCGGTGACGGCAATGGTGTCTGTTTTGTAATTCGGCTGAATGCGGTGCGGGGGAAGAAAAATATGGTTTCTGTCATTCCGGGATAGGATTTCCCATAAGAAAATGCTATACTGATTACAACTTTTATATAACGGATCATCAGGAAATCCCTGAAAATACAGCAAAGGAAAGTGCAGCAGCCTATGAATAAAATACTGTTGATCGAAGATGACAAAGACCTGAACACAGGCCTTACCTATGACCTGGAAGCAGAAAACTACAAAGTATACTCCGCGCTGACTCTGGGCGAGGGCATGTCTGTCCTCAGTGAAAATGAGGTGGATCTGATCCTCCTGGACGGCAACCTGCCGGACGGTGACGGGTTTGACTTCTGCAGAGCCATAAAAGCGGAAAAGGACATTTCCATCATATTTCTCACTGCCCGGGATATGGACCGGGACGAGATGCGGGGGTTTGACTGCGGAGCGGATGACTATATCACAAAACCCTTTAAGATGCCTATTCTCCACAGAAGGCTTCAGGCAGCCCTGCGAAGGACTTCTGCAGGCGCAGGGGAGCGGATCCAATACGATGACGGCTGTCTGAAGATAGATTTTGATACCATGACAGCCACCCTGGAGGGAGAACCTCTGGCTATGACACCTACGGAATTTAAGATCCTCCGGCTTTTGATCGCCAACGCCGACAGGGTTATGACAAAAACTCTGCTGCTGGAGAAAGTCTGGGACAACACCGGGAACTTTGTGGATGAGCACGCCGTGGCAGTGAACATCAACAGACTGCGCAGGAAGATTGAATCCGGGGACCATGCCTACATTAAGACGCTGTATGGTATGGGATATCAGTGGAAGGGGAAGAAAACAGAATGGAAAAATTAATATTGGCTGTTTCCCTTATCTGCCTGCTGGCGTCTGCCGTTATCATGGCATTGGTGAGAAAGCGGCTGCTCCAGTACAGCCGTCAAATGGGGGAATGCCTGGATGCCATGATCGCAGGCAGCAAAGAGATCGTATTTCAGGAGGAAGAAGATACCCTGACCGGAAAACTGCAGTCCAAGCTGCACCGCCTCTGTGAGATCCTGGATCAGAAATCACAAGAGAATGAGATACAGCGCCGGCAGCTTGAAACTATGGTGGCGGATATCTCCCATCAGGTGAAGACACCTATAGCCAATGTAAGGATGTATCACAGTCTTTTAGAGAAGAAGAACCTGGATGAGGAGAAACGGCAGCAGTTCCTGGCAGCAGCGGAACGTCAGACAGACAAGCTGGAATTTCTCATGAAGAGTATGATCAAAATGTCCAGGCTGGAGAACGGCATTGTGAAGGTACAGCCAAAGGAAAACTCCATCCGACAGCTCCTGGAACAGGCAGTCTGCGATGTCGCGCTGAAAGCGGATGAAAAACAGATTCATATAGAGATGGCATGCGAGGACAGCCTGAAAGCCGTCTTCGACAGAAAATGGACTTTGGAGGCAGTGTTTAACATTCTGGATAACGCGGTAAAATACACCGGTGTGGGAGGAAATATCCGCATACAGGCGCAGGTGACGGATTTTTATGTGCGGATAGGCATAGAGGACGACGGAAAAGGCATTGAAGAGTCACGGATCACAGAAATCTTCAAGCGCTTTTACCGGGAACCGGAAGTGGCGGACCAGGACGGCGTGGGTGTCGGCCTGTATCTGGCAAGAGAGATTGTCATGAAAGAGAGAGGTTTTATAGAGGTACGGTCAAAAGCGGGAAAGGGCACCAAGTTTTATGTCAACCTGCCTGTGGTACAGTAGAGAGATTATCTCAAACTTGTTACTTTTTTGAGAAGAGTTTGAGATAATCTTTTTGTATGCTATATTCATCAAAGGAAAGGCAGGAAAAAAATATGGAATATATTTTAGAGACAAAGAATCTGAAAAAATATTACGGACAGGAACCAAATATCACCAGAGCGCTGGACGGCGTTGACGTACAGGTGGAGCGGGGAGAATTCGTATCCATTATAGGCACCAGCGGCAGCGGAAAATCAACGCTCCTGAATATGCTGGGAGGACTGGACATTCCCAGTTCCGGCAGCGTGAAGATAGGGGGCAGGGAGATTGGTAAGATGAACGATGAACAGCTCACCGTTTTCCGCAGAAGAAATATAGGATTTGTGTTCCAGAACTATAATCTGGTTCCTATTTTAAATGTATATCAGAATATTGTTCTCCCCATAGAGCTGGACGGAAACAAAGTGGATAAAAGCTATGTGAAAGAGATTATCCGGCTGCTCCATCTGGAGGAGAAACTGGACAATCTTCCAAACAACCTCTCCGGCGGCCAGCAGCAGAGGGTTGCCATCGCAAGAGCTCTGGCCAGCAAGCCGGCCATAATCCTGGCAGATGAACCTACCGGCAACCTGGACTCCAGGACCTCTCTGGAAGTCATGCAGCTTCTGAAAATGACCAGCACGGAGTTCAGCCAGACACTGGTTATGATAACCCACAACCCGGAACTGGCGCAGATCGCGGACCGGATGATTCACATTGAAGACGGGAAAATCGTGGAAAGAAAAGAAAACTTTTAGGAGGACAAGGTAATGGTGCTGAACAACAACAATAAAAAATTTATCAAAACCCTGTCCAACAACTGCCTAAAGGCAAACAGAAACAGGAACATCATAGCAGTGCTTGCCATTATTCTTACGGCAGTATTATTTACGGCGCTTGCAACCGTGGCACAGGGGACAATGATATCCACAAAAGAGCAGATGTTCCGCCAGGCAGGGACCAGGTATATGGTATCCATTAAAGGGCTTTCCAAAGGGCAGGCAGATGAGCTGGCAGAGGACCCGGTATTTACAGAGACGGGTATGGAAAGAAGTATTGCCATTGCTGTAAACCCGGAATTTAAGAATTTGACAGCCACAGTCGGCTGGATGAGCAAGGCAGCCGCGGAAAACAGTTTCATGAACCTGGAAAAGGGACATTACCCGGAAAAAGATAACGAGATAGCCTGTGATACCGTAGTTCTGGATCTCCTCGGACTTCCCGAAGAAACCGGCACATCTTTTACACTGGAATATGAAACCATAGAAGGTAAAAAAGAAGCGCAGATGACAGTATGCGGAATCTGGAAGGGAATGGAACATGAACAGCGCACCACGATCATGGTAACCGACAGTTTTGCGGATAAAGTGATCGGGGAACTCAGTTCTCAGTATGCTGAATCGGAGAGGGACAGCTATACGGTCAGAGGAACCTTCGCCTCTGAAAAGAAAATCAGGGAAACCCTGGACAGTATCGTGAAAAAGATGGGTTATAACCCGGATGCGGAACGTGGTGAGGAAGGATTTATCATTCACCATGTGAATCCTGTATACGAGACAAAATCCATGGATTCCGGACAGACCATAGTGATCATGGCAGTAGGGGTGCTGCTCATTTTACTGGCCGGTTATCTGATCATATACAACATTTTTAAGATTTCCATTGAGAAGGACATTCGCCTGTACGGTCAGCTCAAGACCATCGGGACTGCACCGAGGCAGATCCGTTACATGGTAAGCCGTCAGGGCATGATGCTCTCCCTGGTGGGGATTCCGGCAGGCCTGGTACTGGGATGGCTGCTGGGCAATGCGCTGCAGCCTTTGGTCATGGCCAGTACATCTTACAGCGAAACCGTATTTATTAAGCCAAATGTGTGGGTATGGCTGTTTGCCGCTGCATTTACACTCCTTACGGTGAGGATAAGCTGCAGCAGGCCCGGAAAAATAGCCGGAAAAATCTCGCCGGTAGAAGCCCTAAAATACCATGGGGCCGGGAGCGGAAAGAAGAAACAGAAAAAAGGCAAGGATTCCAGGAACCGCATCCTGCAGATGGCAGCAGCCAACCTGGGAAGAAGCAAGGGGAAAACGGTTCTGGTGATCTTATCCATCTGTCTGAGCGTTATTCTCCTGAACAGCGTATTAAATTTTACCGGAAGTATGGATAAGGAAACTTATGTAAACCATCAGACCGCCGCGGATTTTGATGTGCGCAGTGATGAGTATCTGAAGAGTATGACGGAAAATTATCTCAAAGTGGTTCCCCGCAAAGCAGCACAGGAGCTTGCCGGACTGGAAGGCATAAAGGATTTCAGCCAGGTATATGTGCGGATGGTCCCCGATGAGGAGAATACAGAGGATCAAGCAGACCTGGCAAAGGTGACGAAGATAAACGGAGAGGCAACACCTGACGATATAACAAAGTTTGACAGAAACAGGATGATGTATGGTTTTGATGAAAATGCTTTTATGAGAGCAGAGGTGATTGAGGGAGAGATTGACTATGAAAAGCTCTGTTCCGGTGATTATGTTGTGGCGAACGGCTTCCTCAGCGACAGAGGAGAATATAATTTTGATGTACAGGAGTTTCACGCGGGGGATAAGATAGAACTGGATATCCAGGGGAATAAGAAGGAATATACTATAATGGCTGTGATCGGTACAATGAATTCCCTGAATATGTCCTACAGTTCAGGCGGATACGAATCGATTACGTTTGCGGAACCGGTCTTTGCACAGATGTTCCCGGACAGCCAAAGTCCGATTCACTGTCTGTTTGACACAGAAGAAGGTTATTTTGACAGCATAAATTCCTACATGCAGGATTATTCAGAAAAAAACGGATTGTCCGTGCTGACCAGGCTGACAGCGGAAGAGGAGTTTAAAGAAACCCAGGGAACTTACAATGCGGTGGGAATTATTGTATCCCTGATCCTGGGAGTGATCGGTGTGCTCAATCTGATCAACGTGATCTTTACAGGTGCCATAGCAAGGCAGAGGGAATTTGCGTCTATGAGGAGCATTGGCATGACAAAGGGACAGCTCAGAAAATTATTTATATATGAGGGCATCATGTACGCTATACTGGCAGGCACAGCGGGAATCGCCATCAGTGCAGTGGTTTCCCTGACATTGGTTAAAGGTCTGACGGCAGGATGGTGGTTTGCCAGATACCGGTTTGCTATTCTTCCGGCGGTTGTCACTGCGCTGATCTGTCTTCTTCTCTCAGCCGCTATTTCTGCCATTGTGGACAGACTTTGGAACAAAGGCAGTGTGGTGGAGCAGTTAAGGGAGATCGAGTAGGAAAAATAAAGATGTGAATAAGAAAAACAGCAGGCGGCTTTTGATAGCTTATCCTGCTGTTTATTCGTTCCGGTGTGTTTTGAACTGTTTCTCTCTCATAGCGGTTATATTATTTTTTTGTCGGCACGTAATAACCGCCGTTCATCATAATGATACCCGGTGCGATGATGTCTACATTTTCAATCATATAGTTTATGAAACGCTCCCATAAGGATGCTTTCTTTTCTTCTTTTGCTTCCGCTGTCTGGATAGCCCCTGCAGTACCCGCATACATTGTGTATTTGTTCATAATGAAATCTCCTTTCATTTTTTGCTTTTCCTTACTACGTATATTATGTTATCATGAGTTAACAGCAGATTTTAGATATTTCTTTAGCTATTTATTAGGGCAATGTTGACATTGACGGAGGTATTTATTTGCAGAAAATGATTTATGAGCCGTTGTTCGAGCTTGAGAAAACAGGGATCCATATTGCCTACCATACAAAGAAGGGACGGTACAGCCCGCCCCACTGGCATTCCGCCATTGAGCTGATCTATGTGCTGAACGGGACGGCGACTATTACTATAGAAGGAAAAGACCACAGTCTGGTGGCAGGGGAATTTCTTGTTGTGGATTCCAACCAGATCCATGAGGCACAGTGTGCCAGAGTCTCCATGATGGTGGTGATCCACTATTCCAGGGCCATTATGAAGAATTATATGTCAAAGATTGACGAGTACCGTATCCATTGTTCCAGACAGACGCTGAAAAAGGAAAAACTGGATAAATACCTGGAGATATGCGGACTTTTAAAGCGTCTGCCACCCCTGTATGTGACCAGGCCTCCGGGTTACCGACTGCAGAGCCAGGCTGTGGCTATGGAGGTGCTTTTTGAACTGGTGAACCATTTCTCTGCTGCGGAGGATTTTGCAGGAGCGGTGAACGATGAAACTGTTTTGGAACGTTTGGCGGAGATGACGGCCTATATTGAAGAACATCACGCGGAGAAAATATCTCTGGAGGAGATCGCATCCCATTTTTATTTGAGCAGGGAGTATTTCAGCCGTTTCTTCAGACAGAATATGGGCGTGACATTTTCGCGTTATGTAAACCAGATACGGTTGATGCATATTTACCATGATCTGTGCAGTACAGGGGAAGGGGTTATGGAACTGTCGGAGAAGCATGGGTTTGCCAATTATAAGCTGTTTAACAGAATGTTCCGGGAGATATACGGGTGTAAACCCAGTGATGTGAGGAAAAAATAAGGGAGGTGCGGATATGGATGTAAGGCCGGCGTATATAGGAGAGCTGCCGGAATTAAAGGCAATGTTCAGGGAAATAACAGACCATATGAACCACAGCAATGTCCGGATATGGGATGAGATCTATCCCTGTGCGTTTTTGGAGGAGGATATCAGGGCTGGCCGCCTGTATATACTCAAAAATGGGGATGACATAGCGGCAGCGTTTGCCTTATGTGAATCCAATGAGGGGGAACCTTTTGTGAAATGGGAAAATGCAGATGCAAAAGCTCTTTATATAGACCGGCTCGGTGTGAATGTAAAATACCTGCGGCAGGGATTGGGCAGGGTAATGCTTAGGAACGCGGCGGAACTTGCTTTTCGGAAAAATGCGGAGTATCTGCGCCTGTTCGTTGTAGATATCAATGAACCTGCAGTGCATTTGTACCGTGAGAATGGGTTTGCACAGGCAGAGGGCATTTATGAGGAGAAATTTGATGACTTTGTACTGCGGGAATATGGGTTTGAAAAAAGGCTGTAAATACAAGGGTATTTTACCGCAGAAAAAAAGCTTTCCGCACATGGCGTGCGGGAAGCTTTTTTAATAAATACGGAAAAATTCTTTTATGGTGATCAGTACCAGAGCACTGCAGAGAATAGCTGACAGGATATTCCGGTATTTCATTTTAGGGATAAAGCGTTCTGCCAAATATGTGATACCGCATACAGTGAAGTACATCATGGGCACAAGCCCGGGCAGCATATAGCGTCCCTGAGGCTGGTAATCCACCCAGTAGGAGTGATAAAAGTTCAGGATGACAGGCGTGAGGGCAGCGATCAGCATTCCCCAGTTGAAAACAGCCTTTTTCTGTATCTCCCCATCCTTCCGGATTCGGAACATTTTACCCGCCTGCATCAGGCATCCGATCAGTCCTGCTGTGAATAAAATGTAGTAAAGGACAATGATCCAGGAATCCACCCAGTATTGGAACTGCCCGAACACACCCACAAAACTGCGCAGGACATCAAACATCCAGTGTCCGGTGAGCATGGAGAGGATGGTGTAGCCCTGTGCCCGTCCGGAGGAGAGGGCAGTGGAGGGGCGGAACTGCTCCTGTGCATACCGGTCGGCAAAGTCGTTGCTGGTAGCCAGCCCCAGCCAGTCTCCGTCGTAAATCATATAATTGCGGACAAACCACCATCCGCAGATCAGGAGGCCGAAAGCCGCAACCACAAGCCCCCGTTTCAGCCAGTATTTCCAGTCAATCTGCTTTTTACTGTCGGTCAGGCAGCTCAGGGTAAAGACAAAAATGCTGCAGAGCAGAAAGCCGTAAGCGTTCAGATATGACATGGCGCACAGCCCAAGCCAGAGGCCAAGTAGTACACAGCTGGGGATATCCCAATTCCTCTCCATGCCAATGATCCAGTAGTATATGATCGCCGCGCCGCAGCAGATCGCCATGGCGTCGTTATTTACATAGACACCCATGAACAGAGCCTCAGGCAGAACAGCTACCAGACAGACAAAGAACCATTTGCTGTATCCGTCAAACAGTTTTTTGCCGGCGCGGAAGACAAAGAATACAGCTCCGGTGGTAAAGCAGGCAGATACAAGCCTGGCGGCCCACAGAAGATGCTGGGGGTCTGTGGAGAAAATGCTCATGATTTTCATAAACAGGGCTGATATTATATAGGATAATATGGGCAGAAACGCATAGGAGGTTCCCCATATTGGATTTCTTATGGAGGGGTCACCGCCGTGGGGGAGTCTGCCGTGTTCGTAAATGTACATGGGGATATCATAACGCATTTTTTCGTCAGGACCGGCATCCAGAGGCAGCAGGTGTGCCCAGTACGCGCAGAAGACAAAAATTCCCGCGAGAAAGACTAATTCACAGAGAACATAAATGCGTGAACGGTTAGAAAGTATGTTTTTAACTTGTAACTGCATGGTAAATCCTTTCTATTGAATATAGTCAACAGGTCAGTCCTATAGTAACGCATCTTTCCTGAAATGGCAACGGATAATCATCGACAATTTCTGAAGATTGGTAAAGAATGACATTATTATATGAAGAAACTATGTCGTTTTTGAGCATAAAAAACCATATTTTATGTAATGGTGCTTTGCGATTTTTAAAAGACATGGTATAGTGTAAGCAGAAACGAATTAACAGCGGCGCTGCCGCAGACAGGAGGAGTATAATGAGAAAAAAAGCATTAGTCATTTTAATGGCAGCAGCAGTATTTGCACTGGCAGGCTGCGGGGACAAGACAGATAAGGCTGATAAGGATACCGGTAAGGATGATAAGAAGCAGGAAGCTTCTGCAGACGCGGAGACACCGGGGGAAGATGTGCCGGAGGTTGATA
The DNA here is from genome assembly GCF_022867815.1 of Blautia sp. NSJ-175. Classification (NCBI taxonomy): domain Bacteria; kingdom Bacillati; phylum Bacillota; class Clostridia; order Lachnospirales; family Lachnospiraceae; genus Blautia; species Blautia sp. NSJ-175. The sequence goes on along the minus strand of NZ_JALIFQ010000026.1, from coordinate 32,580 downwards.
CGGAAGGGCCGGCAGCAGAGGCAGAACAGATTTCTGAGAGTGATGGAAGGAAGCTCATGGAGACTGCGGTTGCTTTTACAGAGGATCTGATTGCTGCCAATCATGATAATCTGGTAAATAATTATGAGTATGAGGATGAGATGAAAGCAATCGTGGACAGCGGGGAACTGGAACAGTCTATAACGTCTGCTGTGCAAGCGTCAGGTGAATATAAAGGAACAAAAGCCGCTTGGCTGGGAGATCAGGCGGGAGATTATTCCAATGTGCAGGTGCCCTGTGAATTTGCGGATCAGTCCTGGAATATGATGATCTCCTTTACCTCTGACGGCAAAATCGGCGGTGTACATACAGATGTGTATAAAGAGACTCCGTAAAGCCAGTGCTGCGAAAGGGTATTACTGAAAGCAGTATTGTCTAACTGCAGGAATTGCAGTATGATAACATAAGAGTAAAATTTTACGGAGGATAAGATTATGTTATGCATTAAAAATGGTCTGATTTACACAATGACACAGAAGGAACCCATCAAAGGAGATGTCCTGATCGAGGATGGAAAAATTCGCGGAATCGGTGCGGATCTGGAAATTCCGGAGGGGACAGAAGTAATCGACGCGGAGGGTCTGGAGGTGTATCCGGGGTTTGTGGAGGCACACTGCCACACCGGTCTGGACGGTTACGGAATCGGTTATGAGGGAAGGGATTACTGTGAACTCAACGATCTGGTGACGCCTCAGCTTCGCGCGATCGACGGAATCAATCCCTTTGACCCATGCTTCCAGCATGCAAGAGAAGCAGGAGTAACTTGCATCGGAACCGGTCCGGGCAGTGCGGATGTACTGGGCGGAACCTTTGCGGCAGTGAAGACTGCGGGTAAACGGATTGATAAAATGGTAGTGAAATATCCTGTGGCAATGAAGTGCGCGTTCGGGGAGAATCCCAAGAACTGTTACCAGGATAAGGGGGATACCTCCAGGATGACAACTGCGGCACTTCTCAGGAATGAGCTGTTTAAGGCAAAGGCTTATATGGAGAAGAAAGAGGCGGCAGGGGATGATGTGCAGAAGCAGCCAGAGTTTAATCTGAAGCTGGAGTCCCTGATCCCTGTACTGAAGAAAGAGATACCTCTGAAGGCACATGCACATCAGGCTAATGATATATTTACAGCCCTGCGTATTGCAAAAGAGTTTGGGCTGGATATTACGCTGGAGCATGTGACAGAGGGACATATGATCGCAGATGAGCTGGCGGGTGAGCACGTGCCTATGGCTGTGGGACCGACGCTTACTCATGCCACGAAGTTTGAGCTGCAGAATAAGAGTTGGACGACGCCGGGAGTTTTGGCTTCTATGGGATGCCAGGTTTCTATTATCACGGATGCGCCGGTGATTCCTCAGGAATATCTGCCGCTTTGCGCAGGACTTGCTGTGAAGGCGGGGATGGATGAGTTTGATGCTTTGAAGGCGATTACGATAAATCCTGCAAAACATTTGGGAGTTGAGGATAGAGTCGGGTCGTTGGAAGTGGGGAAGGATGGAGATATTGTTGTGATGAGTGGGAGTCCGCTTAAGGTGGAGTCTTTGGTGAAGTGGGTTGTTATTGATGGGGTGGTTGTTTATAACAATTAGGGATTTTTAATGGTTTACAGATGAAAGTGGCACACGGATGAAAGTGGCTCACGGACGGCATAAGCGAAGGAAGAGCAGGCAGACCCCAGCCGTTCTCTTTCGCGGGCAGCCTCCGCGGTCAAGTCCTGCTAAGCCAAAAAAAGGCCCCGGTCAAGGCACCGGGGCCTCGTTTTGCCTAAGCAGGACTAAGCCCGCTGCGGGATGGGGCTCCTGGGGGTCAGGAGCCGTAGAGTTCGTTTAGGAGGGAGGAGATGAAGGTGCGGGGGAGGAGGACTGGGGTTTTTAGGAGGGTTTGGAGCTGGTTTTTTAGGGTGATGCTGTAGCCCATGCAGTCGGGGAGGATCAGGGAGAGGTTTTCCTGCTGAAGGGAGCGGGCGCGCTCTTCCAGGAGGGTGGATTCAAGGTAGGGGGAGAGGGCACGGACCTTGATTTGAATGTCGCTCTCAGAGAACCAGCTTTCCGCCTGGGGGATTTGGGATTCGTCGGGGACCAGGAGGCCTATGGGGCGGTCATCGGCCAGCTTTTTGAGGACGCTGTGTATGAGGGGCTGGGGGATGATGAGCATCTTTTGGTGTTTTAGTTTGGGAAATTTGCCTGTGCATAGGAGGACGGTGGCCTGGCAGCCGTCGGCTTCGGCACGGGTGATGCAGGACTGGACCAGAGGGAGGATGTGCTCCTCACCGATGATGACCTGGGAGGCGTCGCGCATGCGGGTGACCAGAACGGAGCTGTCAGGGCCGGGGGCAAAGTTTTGGTTGATATAGTCAGCGTCAAAAGGGTCCAGGGCACCGTATTCCTGCAGGGTGATGTTGGGAGCCAATAAAGGACAGATGTCCCCGGTAATGTCGGTCCGGGGACTCTGTCCTATGGTGATGGCTCCTATTTTTGTCTGTGTCCGGCTGGCCGGAGTGTTGTTTATATCAGATTTTTTCATAGTGAGCACCTTGTCTTTTGTTGTGAGATTTGTATTTGTTTCGTAACTGTGTTTGTTTATTTGCCGAAGGTCTGGAAGACTTTCATTTCACCGTAGAGTTCCAGAAGGTGAGCGTATTCCTGTTCGTTGTAGAAGGAAATTTTGCCTTCTCCGTAATCTTTGGCTACCTCAACCGCGAATCTTGCTGCAGATTCTACGTCGAGAGGATGGCTGGCACCTGTTGCACAGCCGGCTACCGGCTGCTCTGTGGTGATGGCTACACCGACTACCGGGGCATCTGTAGCGGTTGCGGGCTGCAGGATACTGTTTAAGTGGTGCAGGTCATTGCCGTAAGGTGTGATGTCCTGCTGGGAAACCGGGAATACATAGGGCAGTTTTCCGGTCACGCGGGTCATTACGTCTAAGAGGTCATCGCTGACTTCCAGAATGTAGCCGCTCTTGATAGTTGGGGAGATGGCAAAGCCGTTGGTGTTGATGACTTTATTGCCCTTTGTGGTGTCAATGGAGATAATGGCATCCATGCGCGGGTCCACTTCTTTTTCGTTGTTGGTCTGCATGTCGATGGATGAATCCATGAACGGAACAGGATAGTGGTCCTGTGTAGGAGCATCCGGGCAGATGTGAGTGGCAACCAGGATGTCGCCTTTGAGTACATCGCCGTTTTTGTTCATCTCTGCCAGCTTGAGGCCTGCGGAGAGTGCTGCAAGAGCACCGTCGCCGTCGGAAACGAAGCCTGTCAGTTCCGGACGTGCGCCCAGACCGCCCAGACGTCCGATAATACCCAGAGTCGGTGCGCTGCCGCCGCTTGATTTTCCGTTGCTGCCCTTGATCAGTACAGTGATGCAGTCTGTGCTGCCTTTTTCACTTGTGACGGTTTCCACGGTTACTTCGTGTGCGCCGCGCTCTTTTAATAAATCTGTGATCTGTTTTCCGTTTGCTGACGGTGTGTCGAGCAAGTCGAATAATTCCAGAACCTGTCTTAATATCATTACAAATTCCTCCCATAAATGTGCGTTTTTATCCAGTCTATAACAATGACCGCTGAAAATCAATAGGAATTTGCATATTATGTCGAAAAAGGAGTTGCAATTTAAAGCACTAAAAGGTATAATACCTATAAAATTTGTCTCAGGCTACATTTCGTTGAGGAAAATTGGATAGAGATGGGGCAAATAAATAACTTTATCTTGGTAAAGTATTACAACAAGGCAGTAAAAGGAGGAAAATTATGAAAAGAAAGAGTTTAGCATTAGCTCTTGCTGCTGTACTCTGTGTATCCTCCCTGACAGCGTGTGGAAGCTCAGGAAACGACAGCAAAAAAGACACGGCTGACAAGGGAACCGAAGCAGGAACAGAATCCGGCGGCGAAACAAAACAGGTGGAAAAAGAAAAGATTGAAGTGCCTGATGAACCTACAAAGGGTGGTACCCTTACCGTATCCCTGTCCTCTTCACCGAGGAATCTGGACCCGGCTATGTATACAGGTTCCTATGAAGGCCAGGTAATCAACAATGTATGTGACAGAGTTGTTGAGTACAACAAGGATTTATCAGAAATCGTACCTTCACTGGCAGAGAGCTGGACAGTAAGCGACGACGGACTTACATATGTGTTCAAGATCCGCCAGGGTGTTAAGTTCCAGAAAGGTAAATACCAGGATGGACGTGAGATGACAGCAGATGATGTTGCTTATTCCTTAAACCGTTCCGCAAAGGAATCATCCCTGAACCGTCTGGATATGCTGGAGAACGCAGAAGTGACAGGTGACTGGGAAGTTACATGTACACTGGCTGAGCCGAATGCAGCATTCCTGACAGCCCTCACAGACGCAGGAAACTCCGTAGTTCCCAAAGAAGAAGTTGAGGGATGGGGCGATGAGTTCGGTGCGCATCTGGTAGGTACCGGTCCGTTCGCAATGGAATCCTTCGAGCTTGACCAGCAGTCTGTACTGGTTAAGAACCCGGATTACTGGGTAGCTGAACCGAACCTGGACAAACTGGTATTCAAAGTGATCACAGATTCCAACCAGGCAGCAAATGCCTTGAAAACTGGTGAGATCGACATCGCATCCAGTATTACCGGCGAAGCTGTTCAGTCCGTACGTGATGACTCCAAGCTGCAGTTAATGGAGATGCCGGGTCTGCACGTGGCTTACATTTACTTCAATCAGGTAAATGGACCGACAGCCGACATAAAAGTAAGAGAAGCATTGATTAAAGCAATCAACGTAGAGGAAATGACAGCCAGCATCTACCAGTACGGTGAAGCTGTTCCGGCTAAATTATCTCTGCCGCCGGGATCATGGGGATATGACGCATCCTGTGAAGAACTGGTTCCGGATTACGATCCGGAAGGCGCTAAGAAGCTCCTTACAGAAGCTGGATATCCGGATGGATTTGAATGCGACCTTTATATTTCAAACACAGCATTACGTGAAAAAATGGCAACTCTGGTACAGGCTTACTTAAAGACAAACCTGAATGTTACAGTAAACATTAACAAGAGCGAGTGGGGTACCTTCAGTGAGTCCGCATCTTCAGGAAACGCTGATATGTACGGTATGTCCTGGACATGGTATCCGGATCCGTACTTCTTCCTGAACAAACTGTTCTCCAGCAAAGAGATTGGTGCTCTTGGAAACGGACAGGGATTCTCCAACGCAGAAGTTGACCAGCTGCTTGACGATGCATTGAAAGCGACCGACCAGAATGAACGTGCGGAAATGTATAAAAAAGCACTTAGGATCGTTACAGAACAGCTGCCGGGTATCTTCTACTCTAATGAGAATGTTATCCATGGCCTGAATCCGGCTGTGCAGGATTTCGTACAGAAGGCAGACAACCAGATGTTCTTTGTAACACCTTGGACAAATGTCTGGAAAGTGCAGTAATCAGTTAAGTTAAGAGTAAATGAGGTTGCAGGGGGTATTGCTGTTCGCGATGCCCCCTGCTTGTCAGATTAAATGAAAAGGGCGGTAGAAATTCGTGTTAAAAACCATTTTGAAAAGAATTTTACAAAGTATTCCAACCCTCTTGATCGTAGTTACGGTGACTTTTGTTCTGACCAGAATGATTCCAGGTAATCCTGCCCGAAGCGTGCTCGGGCCCCAGGCATCTCCGGACGCCATAGCGGAACTGGAAGAGGAAATGGGACTGAATAAGAGTAAGGCGGAACAGTATGTAGATTACATGTTCAATGTCCTGAAAGGGGATTTCGGAAAATCCTATGTGTACAATAAACCGGTGACAACCCTGATCGCGGAGAGAATCCCAAATACACTTGTCATCACTCTCACAAGTCTTGTGATCGCTCTGATCATCGGACTTGCCATAGGCGTATTTTCTGCACTGCACCAGTATTCAATTCTGGATTACGTGTTCATGATCCTGGCGCTGGTGGGTGTGTCCATGCCAATCTTCTGGTTAGGTATGATGCTGGTTATGACCTTCAGTGTAAATCTGGGGTGGCTGCCGGCTCTGGGTATGGGAGATCTGAGTAATGGCCTGGGTGATTTCATCAGCCATATGATTCTGCCCTGTTTCTGTCTGGCAACCATACCTACAGCTACATTTGCAAGAATCACACGTTCCAGTATGCTGGAAGTTATCAATAATGACTCAATCAAATCCCTCCGTGCAAGAGGTATCAAAGAGAGCGTAGTCATCTGGAAGCATGCACTGAAAAATGCGCTTCCGCCAATCGTTACCGTGCTGGGCCTTCAGCTTGCCCAGGCATTTACCGGTGCTATCCTGACGGAGAGTATTTTCTCCTGGCCCGGAATGGGTACCATGATCGTAAGTGCCATTGACAACAGGGACTATCAGCTGATCCAGGGAACCGTTCTGTTCATCGCAGTGGTGTTCGTTGTGGTCAACCTGCTGGTGGATGTGGTCTACATGCTGATCAACCCGAGAGTAAGCTACGAAAGCGGAAAAGGAGGAAAGTAAATGAGCGCACAGAATACAGAAGCCTTAGGCGCAAAAGCCCATGAGGAAATGCTGAAAAAAGAACGCCGGGCCAATAATGTCTGGAACAAACTGAAAAGAAACAAGACTGCTATGATCGGCCTTGTCATCGTGCTGTTCATGGTGATCATTGCCATTTTTGCTCCTGTCATTACAAGCGTGGACCCGGATGAGATTCATCCTCTGGATACTTTCCTGACACCAGGACAGAACGGCCATATTTTCGGAACGGACGAGTTCGGGCGTGATCTGTTTGCCAGAATCCTTTACGGTTCCCGTGTTTCCATCATCGTTGCAGTGGGCGGTACCATTGTTGCAGGTATTATTGGAATCCTGCTGGGCCTGATCGCCGGTTACATGGGCGGATTCGTGGACGCGGTTATCATGCGTATCATGGACGGTCTTCTGGCTTTCCCATTCGTACTTCTGTCTATCATCCTGATGACAGTTCTGGGGCCGGGCGTGGTCAATGTTATCATAGCCATCGGTGTGGGTAATGTGCCCAGCTTCGCCCGAGTGGTCCGCGGTGAGGTACATATAGTCAAGAACGAGGAATACTGTAATGCGGGAAGAGTTATCGGTGTATCCAATATCAGGATGCTGTTCTCACACATTCTGCCGAACATTCTCTCCCCGGTTATTGTTTACGCTACATTAGGCGTTGCAGGTGCCATTATTTCCGAGGCTGCTCTGAGCTTTCTGGGACTTGGTATCTCCACACCTACTTCATCCTGGGGAAGTATCCTGCGTCAGGGTAAAGACTGCCTGAATACGGCTCCTCATGTAGCCATGATCTCAGGTCTGTTTATCCTTGTTACAGTTCTCGGATTCAACCTTCTGGGTGACGGTATCCGTGATGTCCTTGACCCGAAGATGAAGAAATAAGCAGGAGGTGCCAGATGAGCGATTTTAAAGAGAGAGTACAGAAGAGGGTAGAGGAGATTCTGCCTGAGCTGATCGGACTTTCCAACACAGTTTGGGAACATCCGGAATATAATTTTGAGGAATTTCATGCCTGTAAGTCCATGTCCGAGCTTCTGAAGAAATTCGGATTTGAAGTGACAACAGGTGTCGGAGGGATTGAGACCTCCGTAAAGGCCGTATACGACACAGGAAAAGAAGGACCCAATATCGGTATCTTCGGGGAGTTCGACGCTGTTCCCGGAATGGGTCATTCCTGCGGACATAATCTGATGTGTGCCATGGCTGTAGGAGCCGGCGAAGCAGTTCATTCCGTCATTGATGATATCGGCGGAAAAGTCACCGTATTCGGCACCCCCGCAGAGGAAGGCGGCGGCGGCAAGATCATCATGCTGAACAACGGCGCTTTCAAAGAACTGGATATTGCCATGATCCTGCACTCTGCCAGTGACACCGTGGTAAATGACATTTCCTATTCCAGAACAGACCTGATCGTGGATTACTATGGGAAGACATCCCATGCAGCCACATGGCCGGAGGAAGGTATCAGTGCCCTGAATCCCATCCTGGATCTGTTCCAGATCGTGAACTCCATGCGTCTGGAGCTGGCTGACAAAGGAAAAATTCTGGGTATCATCTCCAAAGGCGGAGAGGAACCCATCTATATTCCGGACCACTGCCAGGCCAGATTTACAATTCGTTCCTTCAGCATGAAGTATAAGCTGGAACTGCTGGAACGCTTTAAAAAGATATGTGAACACGTAGCGGAGATCACCAATACAAGACTTGAGATTTCCGACGACGGACTTGCCTATGAGGATATCCGTAACAATCAGTCTCTGGAAGAGGCTCTTCGGAAGAATTTTACAGATCTGGGCGAAATTGTTAAGCCAAGGGAAAGAGCCCTGGGTATCGGCTGTACAGATATGGGCAATGTGACCCATGAGATACCGGGACTTCAGTCTTATGTCCTGGTAGTGCCTGAGACCAGAGGTCATACAAAAGAGTTTGAGGATGCCTGCTACAGCGAGGCCGGACACAAGACGATCGCTGTTGGCTCCAAGGCTATGGCAATGACGGCAGTGGATGTTCTGACGAATCCGGAACTTTTGGAGGCGATCAGAAGAGACTTTAAGGAAATGAAGGAAAAATACGAATAGATGAGGAGTTATTATGAGTGATACCTTACTGACAGTAAAAGATTTGAAGACATATTTTTTCCTTGCAAGCGGCGTGTCAAAAGCGGTGGATGGTGTCAGTTTTGAGTTGAAAAAAGGTGAGACCATGGGAATCGTGGGAGAATCCGGCTCAGGAAAGAGTGTAAGCTCCTCATCCATCATACGTCTGCTCCCGCCGCGTACCGGAAAGATCGTGGGCGGTGAGATCAACTTTGACGGCAAGGATGTGCTGAAGCTTAATAAAAAAGAGCTTCTGGACTTCCGCGGCAAGGATATAGCAGTTATCTTCCAGGATCCTATGACAAGTCTGGACCCTGTATTTAAGATTGGAAACCAGATGGTTGAGATGATCTGTGCCCATCAGGATGTGGATAAGAAAACAGCCTGGAATATGGCAGTGGAAGCCCTGAATAAAGTGGGCATCCCCCAGCCGGAAAAACGTATGGAGGCATATCCTTACGAGCTGTCCGGCGGTATGTGCCAGCGTGTCATCATCGCTATGGCTGTGTGCTGCAAGCCGAAGCTGGTTATCGCCGATGAGCCTACCACTGCCCTTGACGTTACCGTTCAGGCACAGGTCCTGGCCCTTTTAAAAGAGCTGCAGGATGAGTACAATACCTCCATTCTGCTGATCACCCATAACCTGGGCGTTGTGTGGGAGATGTGCGATACCGTTATGGTCCTGTACGCAGGCAATACTGTTGAGTACGCAACCACCAAGGAGCTGTACTCCAAACCCCTGCACCCGTATACATGGGGACTTCTGGATTCCATGCCAAAGCTCTCTGACGAGAACAAGGGTATGCTGAACACCATTCCGGGTACACCGCCTGATCTGCGTCTGACAGGTAAATGCTGTAATTTCTACAACCGCTGCCCGTATGTGACGGAAAAATGCCGTGCTGAGGTTCCGCCTCTCGTTGAAGTGGAGCCGGGTCATTTTGTGGCATGTCACAGGCAGAATCTGGAGAACAAATTAGTCAGAGGGGAAGTGAACGAAGAAAATGAAGGATGAGAAAAAGGTTCTTATGAAGGTCAGGAATCTGACCAAAGAATTTAAAATAAAAGCCAGTAAATTCGGTGAGCAGCCCCAGATCCTCCACGCGGTCAATGACGTTTCCGTGGATATCTATGAGGGTGAGACACTGGGTATCATCGGAGAATCAGGATGCGGTAAATCCACATTTGGAAAGACTCTCATCCAGCTTCACAAAGCCACTTCCGGAAGTGTGGAGTACAATGGCAGAGACATTTTCTCCTTACAGGGGAAAGAGCTGAAGGATTTAAAGAGGGATATCCAGATGGTATTCCAGGACCCCTATTCTTCCCTGGACCCCAGAAAAACAGCGGCGAAGATCATTGCGGAGCCTCTTGTGGTACACAAGCTGGAGCCGGACAAGAAGAAAAGGGATGACAAGGTACTGGGCCTCATGCGTGAGGTCGGCCTTGATGTACAGCACGTAAACCGTTTCCCTCATGAGTTTTCAGGCGGCCAGAGGCAGCGTATCAATGTTGCCCGCGCCCTTGCCCTGAATCCCAAGCTGATCATCTGCGATGAGCCGGTTTCCGCACTGGACGTATCTATCCAGGCCCAGGTGCTGAACCTGTTTAACCGTCTGCAGAAGGAATATAACCTGACCTATGTGTTTATCTCCCATGACCTGGGTGTCATCAAGCATGTAAGTGACAGGATCGCCATTATGTATCTGGGAAGGATCGTGGAATTGTGTGACGCGGATAAACTGTACGACAACCCGCTGCATCCCTATACAAAGGCACTGCTGTCCGCGATTCCCACGGAATCTCCTTTTGTAAAGAAAGAGAGAATCGTCTTAAAGGGAGATATCCCCAGTCCTATCGGAGAACAGATAGGCTGTCCGCTGGCAGGCAGATGTCCGCAGTGCATGGAGCGCTGCCGTAAAGAAACACCTAAGCTGATGAATCAGGGAGAGGGCCATCAGGTTGCCTGCTTCCTGTATGATGAGAAATAAAATGGATATCATTTGACAGCAGTGGTTTGGCAAATGAGCCGGATTACTGCATTTGACAAGAAAGTGTGAGCGAAAATGAGTAATATTACAAGAGCAGAGATCCTGAAACTGGCTGAAAGCCAGACAGATGATTTTATTAAACTGGTTTCTGACCTGATCCGGATCCCAAGTGAAAATCCTACAGGAACACAGAGAGAAGTTGTAGACTTTGTTAAGAATTACCTGAAAGAGGCAGGTATTGACAGCGAGGAAGTTGCCGCGCATCCTGATTTCCCGTGTGTACTTGCGAAAATCGGCAAAGAGGACGGCTTCAGCGTGATCTTAAACGGACATGTGGACGTGGTTCCTGCCGGCGACAGAGAACAGTGGGACTTTGACCCCTTCTCCGGTGAAGTGACAGACAAGCTGATTCTGGGAAGAGGAACTTCCGACATGAAAGCCGGTGTGGCAGGCCTTCTGTTTGCCATGAAGATACTTACAGAGTCAGGTGCTCCTTTAAACGGAAATGTCCGTCTGCACATTGTATCCGATGAGGAGAGCGGCGGAGAATACGGTTCTAAATGGCTGTGTGAAAATGGCTATGCCAAGGATGCAAATGCCTGCCTGATCGCAGAGCCGACATCCAACAATACCATTGAAATCGGCCAGAAGGGTGGTCTGACCCTGATCATGAAGGCCTACGGCAAATCTGCACACGGAAGCCTGGGCGGATTCAAAGGGGAAAATGCCATCATCAAGCTTTCCAAGGTTCTGGATAAGCTGCAGGGTCTGACAAAGATTGAAGGCCATTTCAAGGACAGCCAGGCTCATGCCCTGGAGAACTCCAAGCTCATCGCGCAGCAGGAGATCGGCGAGCCGGGAATCGGTGAGGTGATCAGCCATGTTTCCGCCAATGTCGGCGTGATTCAGGGCGGAACACGCCCGAATATGGTTCCTGATTACTGTGAGGCGATCGTGGATGTACGTCTGCCTATCGGTGTGGACCATGAGGAGATTGAAGAGATGGTGCGCACTATCATCCGTGATAGCGGTGAGACAGGCATTGAGTACGAAGCACAGTGGAAGAGTGAAGGAAACTACACAGATGAGGATGCAGCCATTGTCCAGACAGTGAAGAAAAATGCAGAGGCACTGTGGGGAATCGACGTGATCCCGGCTTACCAGTGGGCATCCAGCGATGCCAGAGAGTACCGCGCACAGGGCATTCCGACCATTCAGTACGGTCCGTCCAATACGGAAGGTATTCATTCTTATAATGAGAATGTGGATATTGAGGATGCGGTGAATGCGGGAAGGATTTATATTCTGTCACTGTGTGATCTGATGGGAATTGAGTAAGTTGATATAAAAATATGAAAAACCGGAAAAAGGAATCTACTCCTTTTTCCGGTTATTTTTTGTGCAATATCACAGATTGCCTGTGCTCTGGATAAGTGCTATAATGTGAAGACGGATAGCCGTGTTGCAGGGTGGGATGGCCTCTATTCTATAGAATGGAGGTGATGTCTATGAAAAATCATTTCGATTTTCAGGATATAATGACCTTTGGTCTGTTCTTATTGGCATTACTTACATTCATATTTATGTTTTGTAAGTAATCTACATAGCTACATAGAAAAACCACCCTGAAACTTTGACCGGTCGAAGGGTGGTCTTTCTATACCTTATGATGGTCAACTCACCTTGTGGGCGGCTGTCCTTTATATTTTTAATATATCATGCATTCGCATATTTGTAAAGATATACTTTGCAATTTTTATCCGAGAAAATAATTTACCTTTCTATACGAGTTCGGTGTAGATAAGATTTTCCTAAAGACCGGAAGATGGGACGTTAATCCTTCTTCCGGTTGCTTTTTGTGCAAAATTACAGATTGCTTATGCTATAAGTGAATGCTATAATGTAAAGACGGATAGCCGTGTTGCAGGGTGGGGTGGCCTCTGTTCTATAGAATGGGGGTGATGTCTATGAAAAATCATTTCGATTTTCAGGATATAATGACCTTTGGTCTGTTCCTATTGGCATTACTTACATTCATATTTATGTTTTGTAAGTAATCTACATAGAAAAACCACCCTGAAACTTTGGCCAGTGGACGGGTGGTCTTTCTTCTCATCATAACGGTCAACTCACCTTGTGGGCGGCTGTCCTTTATATTTTCAATATATCATGTATTTGCATGTTTGTAAAGACATACTTTGCAATTCCTATCCGGGAAAATGATCAAACATCTTCCTGAATTGGGATGGCGTGCAGTTATTGATCTGTTTAAATGTTCTGTTAAAAGACGGCAGACTGGAAAAACCCGACTGCAGCGCAACATCCATAATGGACAGGTCCGGATTCTCCAGGAGTTCCGTTGCGCGTGATACCCGCAGGGATGTAATATATTCAGGCAGGGACATCTGGTAATATTCCTTGAAAATCCTTGAAAAATGGTATTTGCTGAATCCGGCAAAGGCAGCCAGGTCTTCCAGGCTGATCTGTTCGGTATAATGTTCTTTTATGTATTCTGTAACCGCATCGAATTTTCTGTCATATGCTTTCTGCTGCGGTGTTTTCTGGGCAGAGAGTGAATTCTTGATCTGATAATTATGTTCCCCTATCACAATGAAAAAATGGAGAAGTTCTTCATACAGACACATTTCCTTGAAACTGATATCGCTGTAGAACAGTCCCTTGATCTTTATAAGTATTTCCAGCGGATTGTCGGAAAATGGTACGGCGTCCGTCACGTCAATGACAGGCTGGCAGCAGAGGAGTTGTCTGTGAATGATGAAATCATGGAGCTGCGGCAGCAGCATATTGGAAAACTGCAGAACCAGACAGGGTACCGTACTGTTTTTAGTCAGAGAGTGCAGGCTGCGGGGAGGTATCAGGGCAAACTGGTTTTCCGTGAGTGCATATGTTTCATTTCCAAGGGTGATAGACATGTCATTGGACAGCGGTGCCACAATCTCCATAAAACTGTGCCAGTGCATGGGAAAGTGGGAATAGTAATGTCCATAGGATACATTGATGGACATATCATGTTCAAAGTACATAGGTTCTGATAAATCGGCTTTGATCATAACAAATTACTCCTTATGATTTTAATTGTAAAAAAGCATAATAAAATATTGTAAATGATAATTAAATAGACAAATTTTAACAAACACACACAATAGATTCTTATACTAGATATTATAGGTTAAATATTGCGATAAATAAATGTGCATATTACACAAAAATGCCACGGTTAATGTGTGAGAATGTGCTAATTACATATTGATAATTTGCATTACTTCAAAATATAAAGCAATAAATAGTGACTATATAGCAATAAATTAATAGAAAACACTCTGCTTCAATGCTATAGTAAACATATCGAAACCGAAGCGCGTGAAGGTTAAAACGAATACAAGCAAAGAAAGGATTTATTCATGGGAGTAATTGATGGCAAGACGATCTGCCAGGTAGCCCTGGTGGTGAAAGACCTGGAAAAGACAACAGAGGAGTACGCAAAACTTTTCGGCGTTCCGAAGCCGGAGATATTCCGGGTTCCCGAGGAATCCGTGGCACACACACAATTCAAGGGGATGCCCAGCAAAACAAGAGCAAAACTTGCGGTATTTAATCTGGGCCAGGTAGTTCTGGAGCTTACAGAGCCTGATGAGGAACCGAGTTCCTGGAAGGATTTCCTGGAGAAAAACGGGGACGGTATCCACCATATTGCGTTTATGACAGATGACAGAGATGCGGCAGTAAAATACTTTGAGGAAAACGATATGCCAATCCGCCATTACGGGGAATATGAGGGCGGAAATTACACAGTCTTTGACAGCAAAGAAAAACTGGGGACATTTGTACAGGTGAAATACGAACCGAAAAAATAAGGTATAGAGGGTAAAGCAGGAAAGGAGAAACGTATGAAGAAAAAATTAGCAGCAGCATTCTTAACGTTATGTATGGCAGCAGGTACACTGGCCGGATGCGGCGGAGACAGCAGCTCTGCATCGGGGGACACGTCCACCACGGGGACAGAGGAAAATAAGACGGAAGAAAAAGGGGAAACCACAGAGGCGCAGGAATCCGTAAAGATGTCTGCAGAGGAATTAAAGTCCATGGGGCTGGAGGCCGAGGATACGGATCTGACAGGTGAATTTACATATTGGTCGGCATTTACCGGGGATTCCCAGGTCTGGGACCAGAGCCGCGTGGATGCATTCAATGAATTATATAAAGATAAAGGTATCAAATGCAACGTACAGTTCGTACCTGACGGCGCAGGCATTAACAACGGCAAGCTCCTCTCTGCGATCGCCGGAGGCCAGGCACCTGACCTGGTAATATGCGATAATGCGACAGCGGCATATTCCTATGCGGCCAACGGCAGCTTTGAGATGCTTGAGCCTTATCTGGAACAGGTAAACCTGAATGTGGACAACTTCTTTGACGGCTGTAAGGATGTAATTTACTACAAGGATGAGCCATACCTGATTCCTCAGGATACGAATGTTATGCTTTTATACTACAATCCTGATATAGCAAAAGAAGCAGGGCTTGACCCGGAGAATCCGCCGAAGACCCTGGACGAATTAGATCAGTGGGCGGAGGCCATGACCATTCAGAACGACGACGGAAGCTATGCCAGATTTGGTCTGATCCCGTGGCTGGATCTGAAGGATGACGCGTTTACCCTTCCCTTCTTCTTCGGAGCTGATGTGTATGATGCGGATACAAACAAATTAAACCTTACCTCCCCGCAGATGGTATCCTGTATGGAATGGCTGCAGTCCTACGGCGAGAAATATGATCCGGAAAGGATTTCCTCCTTCACCTCAGGTCTTGGCGGAATGTTCTCACCTGACCATGCTTTTATGACAGGAAAAGTCGGCATGACTATCACAGGCAACTGGTTCTCCAATGCACTGCGTGTGTACGCTCCTGATGTAAACTATGAAGTATGCGCAGTTCCGGTACCGGAAGGCGGACGTGCGGACAGCACCACATTCCAGACAAATGTGTTTGCGGTTCCGAAAGGTTCCCAGAATCCTGAACTGGCAGCACTGTTTATCAAATTCTGTATGTCAGGTGCAGTCAATGAGGATAACTTTGCACAGTGGAGAAGTATTCCCACAAGTGATGCTGAGTTTGACAATGTAAGTCTGACAAAAGACGGAGATGAAATGTATAAACTGGAGAGAGAACTTGCCAATTCACCGGAAAACGGAATCCCTGCACTCTGCTCCTGCTCCGCAGAACTTGCAAAAGCATTCGTAACGTTCCGTGAAGGTGTGATTTACGGTAATATTACGGACATTCAGGGTGAACTGCAGAAACTTCAGGATAAATATCAGACGGAACTGGATAACGCCGAATAGGCGGCATAAAATCCCGCGGGAATTCCCGTACAGCAGTTTTGCTGCTGTGCGGGGCACTCCTGCCGGGGAGAAAGGAGATTTGAGATGGCTAAACCACAGAGGAAGAGAAAACAAGGGAAAATTCCCAGCCTGGAAGTCATATTTCTGTATGCGTTTTTGATCGTCCTGGCGGTTCTGTTTATTCTGCCCATATTTTATCTGTTTATGGGTTCCTTTAAGGCGGAGAGCGAACTGTTCCGCGTGCCCTTTAAATGGCTGCCGGATAAGTTCCAGTTCGGGAATTTTATCAACATGTTTTCGTCCATTCCCTTTTTTAAATATTTAAAGAACACAATGATCATCGTAGTATGTAATATTGTCGGTTCCCTGCTGTCCTGTTCCCTGGTGGCTTACGGTTTTGCCAGGCTGCGCTGGCCGGGACGTGACAAAGTGTTTATCCTGGTGCTGATCACGATGATCCTCCCTTATCAGGTTACACTGGTTCCTCTGTTCCTGATGTTCACGAAAATGAAGTGGATCGGAACCTTCCTTCCTCTTACGGTTACCTGCTTTTTTGGAAATCCGTTCTTCATCTTTCTGCTGCGCCAGTTCTTCACAGGGATTCCTCAGGATATCTCAGAGGCTGCCAGAATAGACGGGGCAGGGGAGTTTACCATTTTTTCAAAGCTGGTCATTCCTATGGCTAAGCCGGCACTGACAACGGTTGCGATCTTTGCATTTATCCGCTCCTGGAATGACTTCCTGGGACCTCTGGTATTTCTTGGGAAGGATGAACTTTATACACTCTCCCTGGCAGCTTCCATGCTGAAATCCAATCTGGACCCCAACTGGAGTCTGCTGCTGGCACTGGGCGCTGTGATGATTCTTCCTGTACTCATTCTTTTCTTTGTGATGCAGAAGTATTTCATCCAGGGTATCGCAATGTCGGGAATCAAAGGTTAAGGAGGCGGAACAATGAAGAAAATGAATATGAGAAAAAAAGAAGCCATTCATGGTCTGCTGTTCGTCTCTCCGTGGATCATCGGTTTTCTGGTGTTTACCTTGTACCCGATCTGCTCCTCCCTGTACTATTCCCTGTGTGATTACCAGGTCATCAAGGAACCTGTTTTCATCGGGCTTGGGAATTATAAGGCACTGTTTCAGGACAAGACATTTTTAAAGGCATTGAGCAATACCGTGTATATGGTTATCTTCGGAGTACCGATTACCACATTCATTGCGGTGGCAGTGTCTATTATACTCAACAATAAAAAGTTAAAGTATACCGGTCCTTTCCGTGTGATCTTCTTTATCCCCACACTGGTGCCCACAGTTGTAGCGTGTCTTCTGTGGATCTGGGTTATGCAGCCGGAGACAGGTATTGTCAACCGTCTGCTGGGATACATTGGCATCCAGGGGCCGGGATGGCTTTCCAGCATGTTCTGGTCAAAGCCGGCTTTGATCATCATGATGGTGTGGACCTGCGGCAATGCCATCATCATCTATCTGGCAGGACTGCAGGATATACCGGACAGTCTTTATGAGTCAGCGGCCCTGGACGGGGCAGGATTTTTCCGCCAGACCATGTCCGTTACCATACCGCTTCTGCGCTCCACTATTCTGTATAATGTGGTGACACTGATCATTGCCGTGTTCCAGTGGTTTGCAGAGCCGTACATAATGACCAGCGGCGGGCCGGACAATCAGACCATGTTCTATTCCCTGTATTTGTATCAGAACGCGTTCTCTTACTTTAAGATGGGATATGCGTCCGCAATGGCCTGGATTCTGCTGTTGATCGCACTGGCGATCATCCTGGTGCTGTTCAAGGTCTTCCGGTTCGGAGAGTCAGATTATTAGGAGGCAATATGATTGGATTAGTGACTGGCGCCAACCGGGGGTTGGGCTATGAGATGATAAAAGAAGGGCTGCGCCGCGGCCACACCATGCTGGCAGCCTGCAGAAACACCGGGGATGAAACCTCAGTCGGTGGCCTGCTGAAATTAAAAGAGCAATATCCCGGCAGCCTGAGGATCCTGGAGATGGATGTCACGGACCGGGAAATGACAGAGAAAGCGGCGTTACAGGTGCAGCAGGAATTCGGACATATAGATTTCCTTGTGAATAACGCAGGGGTACTGTTTGAAAAAATGGTGATGCCCGGGGATGCCATTGCTGACCTGGATGTGGAGAAGTTCAGAAAAACACTGGATGTAAATGTGACAGGCACTGCCATAGTGCTCAAATATTTTATACGCCTGCTGTATGCGTCCGAAGATGCCTGTATCATGAACATTACATCTGAGGCAGGGCATCTGAGTCCTCAGGGCTACAACTATCTGGCATATTCTGTGTCAAAGCATGCGGCAAATATGTACACCCAGAAGGTACGGAACTATCTGGCAGAGGAGCAGGCAGACCGGCATATGCGGATCTACATGATTCATCCGGGCCGTATGGACACCATTATGGGAAAAGAAAATGCCCAGATTTCGCCTTCCGAGTCAGCAGCAGGACTGTATGACATTCTGGACAGGAAGAAACAGATACCGGATATGGATGTCCCCTTCATCAACTACAGGGGTGAGCCAATGCCGTACTGAGGTGCAAGATCGTGAGGAAGCGAATATGAGAAATGTAAATGTGGGAATACTCGGATGCGGAGTCATCAGCAATACCTATATCCGGGATATCAAGCGTTTTTATCCCTCCCTGCATCTGGCAGTCTGCGCGGATGTGAATGTGGAGCTGGCAAAGAGCCATGCGGAGAAGTATCGGATACCTGTAGGCTGCTCTGTGGAGGAGATGCTTGCCATGGAGGAAGTGGAGCTGGTGGTGAACCTGACGCCGCCGCAGTTTCATACGGAACTGAATAAGAAAATTCTGCTGGCAGGAAAGCATGTGTTCTGTGAGAAACCATTTGCACCAACAGTTGCCGGGGCCAGGGAGGTCATGGCGCTGGCGGATGAAAAAGGACTTCTGGTGGGCAGTGCTCCGGATACTTTTCTGGGGTCTTCCCTGCAGACATGCAGGAAAATACTGGATGACGGATGGATTGGGCGGCCTCTCTATGTGACTGCCAATATGATGTCAAACGGTGTGGAGACCTGGCACCCGGCCCCCGGTAATTTTTACCGGCGGGGAGCAGGGCCTCTGTATGATATGGGACCGTATTATTTTACGGCACTGGCAGCACTGCTTGGACCGGTAGAACGTGTCAGCGCATTTTCCGGCACCGGATTTCCCGTCAGGCGGATATACGCCGGGCCGCTGAAAGGGCAGGAGATACAGGTGGAGACGCCTACCCATTATTCGGGTACCGCGGAGCTTGCGTCCGGGGTGATCGTGAGTATGAATATCAGTTTTGACATCTGGCATTCCAATCTGCCCATGTTTGAGATATACGGGACGGAGGGAACACTGGAGGTGCCGGACCCCAATATGTCCGGCGGCAGACCAAAGGTCTACAGAAAAGAAAGGACCCTGGATGTGCTGTATGATGACAGTGAAGAGACAAAGGCCAGGCAGAATATCAGCGTGGAGCTGCCCGAGCTGTATCCCCATATAGGTGAGTATACCAGGGGAATCGGTGTACTGGATCTGGCAGATTCCATAGTCAGCGGCAGAAAGCCCAGAGTAAATGCAGAGATGGCCTGCCATGTGATCGAGGCCATCACAGGCATGATGGAATCAGCACGTGATAAAAAAGTATATGAAATGAAAACTGCCTGCGAGAGACCGGAGCCTGTGAGGACCGGAACACCGGTGGGAAGAATATAAAACAAAAAAGGTAAAGTGAGGAAAGAATTATGAATGGAGTAGTAGGTACAGATTTAGTTTGTCAGGTTGGGTTTATTGTAAAGGATATCAACGCCACGAAAAAGAAATGGGCAGAGTTTTTAGGCGTTGAGGAGCCGGAGGCAGCTCTCTGCGGTGAATATGAGACCACACAGACGGAGTTTAAGGGCCAGCCTGCACCGGAGGCCAACAGTTATCTTGCATTTTTTGATGTGGGACCGGGACTGCAGCTTGAACTGATCCAGCCAAATGAAGCACCCTCCACATGGAGGAATTACCTGAACGAACACGGTGAGGGCATCCACCATGTGGCATTCAATATCAAAGGAATGAAAATGCCGGAAGCGGTAAAACGCTGCGAGGATTTTGGCATGGTTCTGGAGCAGAAGGGCGAATACGGCGATGCCAGCGGAAGATATACTTACATGAACGCTTATAAAGACCTGAAATGTATCGTAGAACTGCTGGAGAGCGACAGATAATCGGGAGGAAATGCGGATGAGACTGGGATTATCCAGCCCTCTGGAGCATAAAAGTCCATGGGAATGGGCTGAAAAAATGCACCGGATGGGATGTACTTCTGTGAATTTTCCTGTGGACTATACCTGTGACCGGGCACTTTTGGAACAATACACGGAGGCTGCCAAAGAGTACGGACTGATGATCGCGGAGGTGGGAGCCTGGTGCAACCCCATTTCCCCGGATGACAAGGTCAGGGAGGCAGCATTTACAAGATGTGTGGAACAGTTAAAGCTGGCAGATAAGATTGGCGCCAGATGCTGTGTAAACGTCTCCGGTTCCAGAGGAGAGCGGTGGGACGGTCCCTATAAGGAGAATCTGACAAAGGATACCTGGGAACTGGTGGTGAAGAGCATCCGGGATATTATAGATGCGGCAGATCCGAAAAATACCTATTATACGATTGAGCCGATGCCCTGGATGTACCCTATGGGTCCGGATGAATACTTAAAGCTGATTCACGATGTGGACAGAGAGCGGTTTGCCGTGCATATGGATGTGTTCAACTGGATCACAACACCTGAACGGTATTTTTACCACGAAGAGTTTATGGAGGAGTGTTTCCGTAAGCTTGGGCCGTACATCAGGAGCTGTCATTTGAAGGATGTGGTTCTTGGACAGGAGTTTACCCTTCAGTTCAGGGAAACTGCCTGCGGCAGAGGCGGTTTAAATCTGGAGAAGTACGCCGGCCTTGCGCGTGAGGCGGACCCGGATATGCCGCTGATCATTGAACACCTGGATGGAGACGAGGCTTATCTGGAAAGTCTTTCCTATGTAAAGCTGCGTTTTGGACGGGCAGGGATAGAAATATAAACATAAAGACCAAGCGGGTAGGGAAGTTAAATGCTGCCGACGCTTTGGCGCAGGAGTCCGGTTTTCCGGACTCTTTTTCTACGGACAGTTGTAAACAGAGGGTTTTTCACTTAGAATGGAAGTATATAACAGCATATACAGGAGGATATTTTATGGGATTTCCAGAGAGTTTTTTATGGGGTACAGCAACCGCTTCTTACCAGATAGAGGGCGGTGCATTTGAAGACGGCAGGGGGTACACGGTATGGGATGATTTCTGCAGGACTCCGGGCAAAGTCTTCTCCATGCATAAAGGAGATGTGGCCTGTGACCATTATCACCGCTACAAGGAGGACGTAAAGATGATGGCGGATATGGGAATCCGGGCATACCGTTTTTCGATTGCATGGTCCAGGATCCTGCCGGAGGGAAGAGGAGAGGTTAATCAGAGCGGGATAGACTTCTACAACGCATTGATTGATGAGCTTTTAAAGTACAATATTAAACCCTGCCTGACACTGTTTCACTGGGATCTGCCCTTTGCCCTGCACCGGATGGGCGGCTGGCAGAACCCGGAAATCGTCAATTGGTTTGCAGAGTATGCGGCAGTGGCGGCCAGGGCATTCGGTGACAGGGTCAAATTCTTCATGACCTTCAATGAACCGCAGTGTTTTGTCGGATTGGGGCACGTGAGCGGAGAACACGCTCCCGGCAACATTATGTCCCGCCGCAGTGTACTGGAAATGGCCCACCATGTGATGATGGCACATGGCAAGGCGGTACAGGCCATCAGAAGCCTGGTACCGGATGCGCAGATCGGATATGCGCCTACCTCCAATCCGGTGATCCCCGCGTCGGACACCCTGGAGGATATTGAGGCTGCACGGAGAGCTTATTTCGCGGTGGAGGATAAACCGGATTATATGTGGTCCGTGAGCTGGTGGAGTGACCCGGTCATGCTGGGCAGATATCCGGAGGATGGGCTGAAACTTTTTGAGAAGGATATGCCGGAATTTAAACCGGAGGACCTGGAACTGATGCATCAGCCGCTGGATTTCTACGGACAGAATATTTACAATGGATACAGGGTAAAAAGTGATAAAAAGGGCGGATGGGAGACTGTGGAGCGCCCTGTAGGCTACCCCAGGACAGGCAATGGATGGCCTGTGGTTCCGGAGTCTCTTTACTGGGGCCCGCGGTTTTTGTATGAGCGCTACCGGAAGCCTATCGTCATCACAGAAAACGGATGCTGCTGTGCGGATGTGGTGTCCCTGGACGGTAAGGTCCATGATCCGGGCCGGATTGATTTTTACCA
This sequence comes from Blautia sp. NSJ-175, assembly GCF_022867815.1. Classification (NCBI taxonomy): domain Bacteria; kingdom Bacillati; phylum Bacillota; class Clostridia; order Lachnospirales; family Lachnospiraceae; genus Blautia; species Blautia sp. NSJ-175. The sequence goes on along the minus strand of NZ_JALIFQ010000026.1, from coordinate 10,200 downwards.
TAGATATCTGCGGGAACTTGGGCGCGCCATAGAGGATGGAGTGAGGGTGGATGCTTATTTTGCCTGGTCCGTGATTGATAACTTTGAGTGGGCAAAGGGATATTCCGACAGGTTCGGTATGGTTTACGTGGATTTTGAGACACAGGAACGTATATTAAAGGATTCTGCAAACTGGTATGCAGAAGTAATCAGGAATAACGGTGCAAATCTGTAGGGGGAACTGCCAATAATTTAGTGAACAGAGGGTACAGAAAATGTGAGCCTCTGCCGGTACGGATTACAGCAGCTTACGTTATTCTCTGTTTTCTGTACCTTGTGTTAAGGCAGTTGTGATTTTGGGACCGTGTGATATAGTGAAGCCAACAAAGAAAATAACAGACAGTGGTAAGGAGGTTTCGCTATGAAAAAGAAAATGATCATAACCATTCTGGGTATTGCTCTTATGGCGGCGCTTGCAGGCTGTTCCGGCAAGGGCAATGAGAAAGACAAAGGCACAGAGGAAAAGGAAGAGAATACACAGAAGGAAGACAGTACTGCAGAAAAAGAGGACGGAGCATCCGGCGGGAACAGTTCCGGGGATGAGAAAGAAGGGGCTGCAGAGAGTCAGGATAAAGCAGATGCCCGGACGGATGATCAGAAGCTTTTGGAGACTGCCGAGGCATTTGTGAAGGATTTAATTGCAGGCAGTGAAGAGAATATCAAGGGCAATTATGAATACACGGATCAGATGAAAGCTGCTGTGGATAGTGGTCAGATTCTTTCTGCTTTTCAGAGTACCCTGGATGCAGTGGGCGAACTGAAAGAGGTTCAGCCTGCATGGGAGTCGGAACCGCAGGCCGGTTATAATACAATTCAGGTTCCCTGCGATTTTACCGTACAGCCGCTGAATATGGTAATATCCGTGCTGGACGGCAGGATAGGAGGCGTCCATACAGGTGCGTATCAGGAACAGAAAGAAGCGGTATCCATACCGGAAAATGTGACGGAGACAGATATGGATCTGAGTATAGCGGGAGGACGCACGCTGCCCGGAACATTTGCGGCACCTAAAAATCTGAAAGAATATCCCGCTGTGGTATTCGTACACGGCTCAGGCAGCGGCGACAGGAATGAGGCGCTTGGGCAGATCAAGCCATTTCAGGATTTGGCATGGGGACTTGCCGAGAGAGGAATCGCCTCATACCGTTATGATAAGATTTCTTATGTGTATGGAAAGGAATTAGCAGAGGATAAAGATTTTACCGTATACGATGAGACGGTAAATGACGCTGCAGCGGCAGTTAAGATGCTGCGTGAACAGGAAGGCGTTTCAAAGGTATATGTGGTTGGCCACAGCCAGGGCGCCCAGATGATGGGGGCAATCGCAAAGGAAGGCCAGCCGGACGGCTGTATCATGATGGCCGGACCGGCAAGAGGGTTTGCGGATACCCTGGAAAGGCAGTATAAGTTTCTTCAAAGCCTGAACTCTGAGCCGACCGAGCAGGAGAAGGCAGCTTTTGAACAGGGGCTTGCAGCAGTGGAACAGATGAGGAATATAGATTCTTTGCCCGAGGATGAGAGGATCATGGGCCAGACCCAGACTTATATGAAGAGTCTCCTGGACTATGATGCCGTAAAGGAAGCGGCAGACATAACCGTTCCTGTGCTTGTCCTGCAGGGTGAGGAAGACTATCAGGTGACCATGGATGATTTTCAGATATGGAAAGAAAATTATGAGGGCAGTGATAACTGGAAGTTTGTGTCCTTCCCGGGACTTACCCATCTATTTACAGAAGGCAGATATGACGACGGCCCTGCCAGCTATCAGGGAACAAAACATGTCCCCGATGATGTGACAGAGACCATCGCCGCATTTATCAATCAATAAAACAGTATCCCGGAGCTTTGCCGGGCATGGATACGGAGCAGCCTGTTCCGTATTCCTGCCGGCGAACCCCGGGATTTCTAATGTTGTTCCTAAGAAATATTCTTTATATTTGTATGGTAAACCAGATAAAAATACAGGAGATAAAGCAGGGTAAAGCAGATCAGAAACCCCACAGCCCCCTGAAGCACCAGATGCGGTGTCCTCAAAGCGAGGGTTAATTTATGGTCAGACAGCAGAACGGCAGGCAGCATCAGAATGGCCCAGGGAATGAGCGGGATGGAAAATTTCAGACAGATCTGCAGGGCCATAAGTCTTGTCACCTGGAGCCGGTTTTTTCCCAGATACTGCAGAACCTGCAGCCCATGAGCCTCTTTGCGGATGCTTACGATCTGCTGCACAGACAGAACGGAAAAATAGATGACAATAAAAGCAGAGCACATGCAGATCTGAAGAAATCCCATCCATCTCTGTGAGACCGCATCCATAACTGCATCCTTGGCCTGCAGCATGACCCATCCGCATAGAAAAGAGGAAAAGGAGAAAAGCAGACAGGTGCAGAGGACACTGTTTATAAGGATATCGGATCTGCTGTCTGAAAGCAGCAGGGCTGCGGTGTAAAGCCGGTTTTTGTGGTACAGGTGTTCATTTTTCTGCTGTCGGTATTTATTGCCGTTTATATAGGACGCCTTATAAAAAGAAAAGACGAAAAACAGCATAACCGGAGCGATGCAGGAAACGAACGCCATACCTTCATTTCCCGGAAGAAAGGCAATGGCAGACACGAGAGAGCAGAAAAGAAGAAAGCTGATAAGCGAAGCTGCCGGCCATATTCTGCTGAAACGGGTGACAGAGGCCTGCCGGTTCTTCTTTTGAACGGTCATAAGCTGGATGATTTCCAGACGGCTGATAATCCTCCGGCAGTTCAGGAGGGACAGAACCTGTATGGCCATAAAGTAAAAACCGGTCTGTGCAGCAGCCTGCAAAATCAGGATAAGGTTTATCTGTGATCTGTCAAGGAAACGGGAAAAGGGGAGGGAAAGCCCATAGTATAACAGTATTCCAACAGCAAGTCCCAATATAAAACAGAGCAGTCCGAGAAACAAAAATTCTGTAAAGTACATCCAGGACAATCTGTTTTTTTCCATTCCCATCAGAGCATAGGCAGCAAACTCCCGTGCTCTCTGGTTCAGAATAAAGCGATTCATGTAATTCAGCAGAAGGAGGATAATGACTGTTATGATGAGCGGCAGAGAACTCGTCTCAAAGCCTGCCTCCATTTTTCCCGCAGCGGCAGTGAGGTCGGACAACATCATGACCCCGATCAAAATAGTAAGCGTAGTCATATAGATCAGATAATCATGGCCCGAACGCCTGGCGTTTCGGAGAGCAAGTCTAAGATACATATCCGGAATCCCCCATTACTTTTGCAGTGGTATTTAATATTTCCATAAAATAACCCCATTGGTCCTGTTTTTGGTGTGCCAGGGAATGGACAATCTTCCCATCCTTCATAAACAGAATCGTCTTGCAGTAGCTGGCTGAGAAGGCGTCATGGGTGACCATAAGGATTGTGGCGCCAAACTCCCTGTTAAGCATCACCAGGGTCTCCATCAGGTTCCTGGCAGAGTGGGAATCCAGGGCACCGGTAGGCTCATCAGCCAGTATGAGCCGGGGACTGGCAGCGACTGCCCTTGCACAGGCGCATCGCTGCCGCTGTCCGCCGGATACCTGGCAGGGGAACTTGTCCAGGATATCTTCTATTTCCAGTCTGGCTGCAGTCTCCAATGTGATTTTGGTGATCTCTGCTCGGGGAAGTTCTTTTATTGTGAGGGCAAGCGCTATATTTTCCCGCAGGGTCAGAGTGTCCAGCAGGTTATAATCCTGGAAAATGAATCCCAGATGCTCTCTGCGGAACTGTGCCATTTGGTTTGGGTGTATCTGGGAGAGGTCTGTACCGTCAAGTATGATCCGGCCGGAGGTGGTCCGGTCAATGGTGGAGATAAGGTTCAGCAGTGTGGATTTTCCGGAGCCGGAGGCCCCCATAACCCCTATAAAACTTCCTTCAGGTACAGAAAAACTGACATCGTCCACGGCCAGGGTCTTCAGGCCGTCGGCGGAGTATTCTTTTTTTACATGGTTTAATTCCAGTATATTTTTCAAAGAGGTTTCCTCATTTCATATGCGTGCGGATGCGGGTGTCATTTACTGTGATTCTTATATTTTAACATTCATTTCCAAAGAAGTCATGATTTATTTTGCTTGACAAGCTAGTGAATACTAGCTACAATGAGATAAAGAGCTAGTGATTGCTAGCCTGAGGAGCAGAGAGTCTATGCAGAGAAAGGGAGAGGGAAGTGTATGGAAAAATTACAGTTGGAACAATATCTTAACCGCGGGGTGGAAAATATTATCAGAGGCATGAAGAAAGCGTCTATTACAAATCCGAGATCCGCCGTATTTTTGGTGAAATATGCACAGGCAGCCAGACAGGCGGCGGGGAAACGAAGGAAGGCTGAAGAAAATGGGGAGCATATCCCGCCGTTTCTGATCGCCAGCATCACCAGCCGGTGCAACCTCCGCTGTAAAGGCTGTTATGCATGGGCCAATCGTGCCTGCAGCAGCGGGGCTGAGCACAATGGGATGCGCGCTGAACAGTGGGATGATATTTTTGCGCAGGCAGAGGATATGGGGGTGGGCTTCATACTGCTGGCAGGCGGGGAGCCTTTGATGAGGCCGGATGTGCTGAAAGCAGCAGGAATGCGAAAAAATATCTTGTTCCCTGTTTTCACCAATGGTACTATGATTATTAACAATACTCTGCCGGACAGCGGGAAAAGCGGGCCGGACTCGGAGGGAGATGCCTGCCTGCAGCTATTTGCGGATAACAGGAATCTTCTGCCGGTTCTCAGCATTGAGGGGGACAGAGAGAAGACGGATGCCAGAAGAGGCGCCGGGATCTATGACTGTCTGCTGCAGACCATGGAGGCGCTAAAGGCGCGGAATATCTTATATGGAGTGTCTGTTACGGTGACAAAAGAAAATATGGAGGAAGTAACTGCAGATACTTTCTCTGAAAAACTTTCCCTATTGGGCTGCAGAGCTGTGATTTATGTGGAATATGTACCTGTGGACAGAGATACGGCAGGTCTTGCACCGGATGATGAGGATCGGGTATATATGGCAGACAGGCTGGATGCGCTGCGGGAGACGCAGAGGGATATGCTTCTGATTTCTTTTCCGGGAGATGAGAGGGCATCCGGAGGGTGTCTTGCCGCGGGGCGGGGATTTTTCCATATCAATGCCCGGGGCGGGGCGGAACCGTGTCCCTTCTCCCCCTATTCGGACACCAGTCTGCAGGATGTAAGCCTTAAGGAAGCCATGCGTTCTCCGTTGTTTCGCAGACTGCGGGAGGATGGAAACCTCACCGGTATACATACAGGGGGCTGTGCATTGTTTGAACAGGAAGAGACTGTGAAAAAATATCTGGAAGGGATACAACAAAGTTATGTCAACTAAAGAGCGGATTGTGGAGGAGGCCCTGACACTTTTTTCAAGCAGGGGGTATCAGGGGACCAGTGTAAAAAATATCGCGGATGCGGTGGGAATCAAAGATAGTTCCCTGTATAAGCATTTTAAAAGCAAAAAGGAGATTTTTGAGACCATTGTGGAGGAGATGGCCAGAAGAATGGAGGCCATGAGCCACACGTTTGGCCTTCCGGATGATACCACTGTGGAGGCGGCAGCATTTGCCTACGGAGTCATAAGCGTGGAGGAGTTGGTGGAGCTGAGCAGGAAGGTCTTTCTGTTTTACCTGCAGGATCCTTTTGCGGGCAGGTTCCGCAGAATGCTCACCATAGAGCAGTACAGGGACAGGGAGATTGCGGCAGTGTACAGGAAGATTTATATGGAGGACAGTATCCGTTATCAGACGGTTTTGTTTGAGGAAATGATACGTCAGGGAGTCTTTCGAGAGGCGGATGCCAGGGCCATGGCAATTAATTTTTATGCCCCCATATTTTTTCTGCTGAATAAATATGACAGCCCGGAATGCAGTGTGGAGGACGGACTTGAGGAACTGGAGCGGCAGGTAAGAGAATTTGCCCGCATTTACCACAAATAAAAGAAATGTGGAGTGGTTCGGCTGCCCTGCAGTCCGATATTTTAGCCGTAGCACCTGAAGCTGTGGGCGGGATACAGGGTAAGATGATATGTAACTGTAGAAATTAAGAGACAGCAGATTGATCAACAGCCGGGCGTATTTGCCGTACAGGCTGTTTTGAGAGGATGAATGAGCAGATTATGGGCAGAATAAAAAAGAAAAGACAGAGACTGTGGCCGCAGATGATCGTGGGAGCCGTGATCGGCGGAGCGTGCGGGTACTTTGGCATGATGTTTGTGGAGAGAATGCATGGAGGAAAGGTCAGGATTGCGGAAATTCTGGCAGGTCTTGCGTGGATAATCCTGTGCCTTTATGCGGCTGCATTTCTGCAGACGATCGTACATGAAGGGGGACATTTGGTCTGCGGGCTTCTGAGCGGATATAAGTTTTCTTCCTTCCGTGTGGGAAAAGTGATTCTGGTTAAGAAAAAAGACGGAATTAAGCGGGGCCGGTATTCCCTTATGGGAACAGGGGGACAGTGCCTTCTGGCACCGCCTGACTTGGTGAATGGAAGTATGCCGTATCTGCTGTACAATCTGGGCGGAAGCCTTTTTAATCTGCTGTCTGCTGCCATATCCTTAATGATCTGTTTTGCAGCAGACGGACACGGGTATCTGCAGATCCTGTTTATGGCATTTGCTGTTGTCGGTGTCTTTCTTGCACTGATGAATGCAGTGCCCATGCGGCTTGGCGGGATAAACAATGATGGATACAATGCGCTCCATCTGGGGAAGGATAAAGAGGCAGTGCGCTGTCTGTGGCTGCAGCTAAAGATAAATGAACAGTTTACATTGGGAGTACGCTTGAAGGATATGCCACAGGAGTGGTTTGAACCTGTACCGGAAGCGCTGTGGGATAATGCCCTGTGTGTGGCAACCGGTGTATTTGCCGCCGGCCGGAATATTGACAGGCAGGACTTCCCCGCAGCCCTGAAAATAGGCGAAAGGCTGCTGGAACATGCTTCCGGTCTTATAGGAATCCAAAGGTCCATGTTGGAGGCGGAGATGATTTTCTGCAGACTTATGCTGGATGGCCCCGGAGAAGAACTGAGCAGAGAGTATGAGAAGACCGGGATTCAGGAGTTTTTGAAGCGCTCCTCCTCCATGCCGTCCGTGCTGCGTATCCAATACGCCTATAATCTGATCCAGAATCAGGACAGGGAAGCGGCACAGAAATGGAAGCGGCTGTTTGAGAAAGTGGAAAAAAACTATCCCTTTGACGGCGATATTGCCAGTGAGAGGGAGTTGATGGCATATGTAGATAGTTTACATGATGACGAGAGAGGGTAGTCTATGCTGTTTTTAGAAGAGGTGCTGGGTATAATCGTGGACCTGGCGATTCTGTTATTTGAATATATCGGCGTGGGAGTTATTATATTTGCAGGGATCAGAGGGATAATCCACTATGTCAAGCGGGACCCGGGTACAAAGCTGCTTCTTGCAAAAGGACTTGCCATGGGGCTGGAGTTCAAGCTGGGAAGTGAGATCCTGCGCACGGTGGTGGTGAGGGAGCTGTCCGAGATTTATATTGTGGCGGGGATCATTGTGCTGAGGGCAATCCTGACGATTTTGATCCATTGGGAGATCAAGAATGATGAAGGCGAAAAAATGGCCGGGGGTTGAGATAACAAAAGAAAAATAAATTGACAAAGACCTATTTCTATGCTAAACTGGACAAGCGACAGTGGAAGTAGGTCTTTTTTTTGTGCCTAATTTTCAGGCAGAAAATAGGATCTTGTCGCAGGAAACCGAAACGTTGCATGCGGCAGAGACGTGAATCTGCCGGAGATAAAAGACACATGGAGGTGGAGAAGTCGTGCGCGTAAAAATAACATTGGCATGTACTGAATGTAAACAGCGTAATTACAACATGACAAAGGAAAAAAAGAACCATCCGGAACGTATGGAGACAAAAAAATACTGTAAGTTCTGCAAGGCTCACACTATGCACAAAGAAACCAAATAATTTGGCTTGAGAGGTGAAGCTATGGATGCAGAAAAGAAGGTAAAAGCTCCTAAAAAGAACTGGACCAAAGGACTTCAGGCTGAATTCAAGAAGATTATCTGGCCTGACAGGCCGACGCTGGTAAAGCAGACAGTTGCGGTTGTGGTGATCACTGCCATTCTGGGAGTGCTCATTGCCGTGATTGACAGCGGAGCCCTGCAGATTCTGAATCTATTAATCAAATAAGGACAAGGTGATTTTATGTCAGAAACAAATTGGTATGTTGTGCATACCTATTCAGGGTATGAGAACAAGGTAAAAGCCAACATTGACAAGACAATTGAAAACAGACACCTGGAAGATCAGATTTTGGAAGTCCGTGTTCCCATGGAGGACGTTGAGGAAATGAAAAACGGCCAGAAAAAACTGGTGCAGAAGAAGATGTTTCCGGGCTATGTCCTTATTAACATGGTGATGAATGATGATACCTGGTATGTTGTCAGAAATACACGAGGTGTCACAGGATTCGTTGGTCCGGGGTCAAAACCGGTTCCTTTGACAGAGGAAGAGATGGATCGTCTGGGTATCCAGAACGTAACGCTCCAGATCGACTTTGAAGAGGGTGACAGTGTTGTTGTTACAGGCGGTGTTTGGAAAGATACTGTGGGCGTTGTCCAGAGCATCAATGAAGCAAAACAGATTGTAACAATAAATGTTGAGCTGTTTGGCCGCGAAACGCCAGTTGAAATCAGTTTCGCAGAAGTTAAGAAAATGTAACGAAGATGAAAGGGCCATACGTCACATGGCTCGTGGGAGGGAAATCCCCGACATTACCACATAATTAGGAGGTGCCGAAAATGGCAAAGAAAGTAACAGGCTATATTAAATTACAGATTCCTGCTGGAAAGGCAACACCAGCACCACCGGTTGGACCTGCTCTGGGTCAGCACGGTGTAAACATTGTACAGTTTACAAAGGAATTCAATGCGAGAACAGCAGACAAGGGTGATCTGATCATCCCGGTTGTTATCACAGTATATGCGGACAGAAGTTTCAGCTTTATAACCAAAACTCCGCCGGCAGCAGTTCTGTTAAAGAAAGCCTGCAACCTGAAATCCGGTTCAGGTGTACCGAACAAAACTAAAGTTGCTACAATTTCCAAAGCGAAAGTTCAGGAAATTGCAGAAATGAAAATGCCGGACTTAAATGCAGGTTCCTTAGAAGCAGCAATGAGCATGATCGCAGGTACTGCAAGAAGTATGGGAATCACTGTAGAGGAATAAGGCCAGGCCTTGCCTTTTGAACTATTGAAACGAACGTGGGAGGGACATTCCCGCAATTACCACTAGGAGGTTATTTAATATGAAACGCGGAAAGAAATATGTAGAGGCTGCAAAAGCAGTTGATCGCGCAAACTTATATGATACAGAAGAAGCTATCGCTTTAGTTAAAAAAACAGCAGTAGCTAAATTTGACGAAACAATCGAAGCTCATATCAGAACAGGTTGTGACGGACGTCATGCAGACCAGCAGATTCGTGGTGCGGTTGTACTGCCGCACGGAACCGGTAAAACTGTTCGTGTATTAGTATTTGCAAAGAATGCCAAAGCTGACGAGGCTCAGGCTGCAGGTGCAGACTATGTTGGAGCAGAGGAACTGATTCCGAAGATCCAGAACGAAGGATGGTTAGATTTCGACGTTGTTGTTGCTACACCGGACATGATGGGTGTTGTTGGACGTCTGGGTCGTGTACTCGGACCGAAAGGCTTAATGCCAAACCCGAAAGCCGGAACCGTGACAATGGACGTTACAAAAGCTGTTCAGGATATCAAAGCTGGTAAGATTGAATATCGTCTTGATAAAACAAACATCATTCACGTGCCAATCGGAAAAGCTTCTTTCACAGAGGAGCAGTTAGCGGACAACTTCCAGACGCTCATGGGAGCTATCACAAAGGCTAAGCCAAGCACACTGAAAGGTCAGTACCTGAAGAGTGTAACACTCGCTTCCACAATGGGACCGAGCGTTAAGCTTAACCCGGTTAAGTTAGCTCAGTAATAGATGAAATGAAACAGGCCGCCGCATTGAGAAATCAATGCGGCGGCCTGTTTTTATGTGCGCCTGGCGGCGCACGTTTCCAACGAGTGAAAGTCTCGAATCCGCCCGGTAGTGGGAAGGATATAGCCGAAAGCAAGGGTGTCCGCCGTGAGACGGAATCGGAAGGAAGCTG
>NZ_JALIFQ010000025.1:0-77856 GCF_022867815.1 Blautia sp. NSJ-175 | reverse complement strand
TTTATGATTTAGCCACAGCCTATCAGTCTGTGCATGTCAACTATTGAAACCGCCGTGTACCGAACGGTACGCACGGTGGTGTGAGAGGACGGGAGCTAGTCACTCCCTCCTACTCTATTGACCCTGGGTCTTTATCGACGGGGAAAAGCTCTCCCTGTACAGGAAAGAGTAGGGAACATCATGTTCGATCTCAAGTCCCTTCTTTTCTATTTTGTTGACCAGCAGTTCCACTGCCCGGTATCCCATTTCATAGGAATGTACATAGGTAGTGGTCAGTTTTGGAGAGAATTCTTCTCCTCCCCGTGAGTAGTGGCTGGTTGCCACCACAGCCACGTCTTCAGGGATGCGCAGCCCCATGGCTTTTATAATACTATAGGCTTGGCTGCAGGTGGGGAATTGATCCAGATAGATTGCCTCCACAGGGTTTTTCTGAGTCAGTAGTTCTTCCAGCGCATACTGGAAGCTTTTGGGATTGTAATAATCATACATGATAAAGCGGCACTGCTCCTGAGTAAGCCCCTTCTTCAGCCGGAAATCCTCCACGATCTGCCGGCTGATCTCCACCATCTGCAGTTCCTGTGCCTGCATATAGCTGGTGAACAGCGCTGTGTTGCGGTAGCCCTTCTGATAACAGATTTCCAGGAAATCCTGTTTGTATATTTCATGTCCGCCGTAGACATTGTTGCCGTTCCTGTCAAAGGGGAGCTGCACTCCGGTGTAAATGGTTGGGAAGTCAGCAGCGATGAGTTCTGCCATGAAGTGCTGATAACTGTTTCCCACTGACGCAAAGATAAAGCCATCAACCCTCCGGCGTTTTATGATCTGGCTGGTAGAGGCTGACGGAACAAAAGAGCGGTTGTCCAGCAGAAGGTCGTATTTCAGGTGATTGGCTGCAATCGTGGCGCCGCTCAGAAACTGAATGGTAAAGTCATCATTTGGCTGCTGTATGCTCCAAAACGGCAGAACCAGTCCGATGGTATGTGTCTGGTTGGAGGCCAGGCTCTGCGCGCTGGCGCTGGGGGTATAGCCTAATTCCTCCATGGCCTTGATAACCCTGGACTCCGTCTCTGCCGAATAACGGCCCTTTTTATTAATGATCCTGGAAATGGTAGCGATAGACAGATTCGTTGCCTGTGCTATATCATATATCGTTATGTTTTTTTGAGATTCCATATTTTTATCCTTTTCCTTTTGATGCCCCGCCCGCGGCACGGGCAGTTAAATCTTGTTAGTATTACTTTAAATGAGAAAGCCTTATTTGTCAATAAAATTGTGTAAACGGTTACGCAAAAGAATCAAAACATTATTAACAAAAAACAATATCTGTATTTGTGCATAAATTATAAAAAAATAAAATATAAAAAGAATATATTGACTAATTGTCTAAATTGATGTATGGTAACACCATGAGAAAGCGCTTAACCTAAGGCGAAGACAGTGTTCTTTACAACGATTCGTGGATAAAAGGAAGGAATTGCCACATGAAACAGGGGAAATCTTGTGAAGTTGCTGCCATATATAAAAATATTAATAAAATTTAAATGAGAAAGCGCTTAACCAAATAATGGTAAATGGAGAGGAAAAAAGTATGAAGAAAAAAAGTTTGATCGCATTGGGAATGGCTGCCATGATGCTGTGTACCGGATGTCAGGGGGGTTCTGACAAAGCAAAAACCGAAGGTGGGAAAGAGACAGAAAAAACAGTCATGAATATCTGGATTGCAGGCAGTGGTGATGCCGATGCAGACAAGGCATACAAAACAGTTCTGGATGCATACTGTGAGGAGAACGCAGATGTGGACTATCAGCTCACTTACATACCATGGAGCGATTACTTTACAAAGCTGAATACAGGCCTTGCAGGCGCCAGCGGTCCTGATATTTTTATGCTGGGATACGGACAGATCGGTTCTGTACAGAGAGCGGGAAACCTTCTGAACCTGAGTGAATATCTTCCGGAGGACTGGGACGGATACGACGATTTTTATGAAAATATCCTGGAGATCTGTCAGCGCGACGGTGATTACTATGCTTTATTCAAACCGTCCAACAGAACCGTTTTCTACAGAAAAGATATCGCTGAGCAGAACGGTGTTACAGAGGAGGAGCTTAATATTAAGAGTCCCGAAGATTTTGAAAAACTGGTTGAAAAGATGACAGTCAGGGATGACAGCGGCAATGTTGTGACCTATGGTTTGGAGATTGACCCGGATGAAGTACAGGAGCTCTTTACCTATATGGGAATGTTTACAGATGAACCGGCGCTGTGGGATGATGATTATCTGGCAGTTTATGACCAGGATGCGGGCATACAGGCAATGGAGTATATGAACAAACTTTATGAGTCGGGAAATGTATGCTTCCAGGACGCCGCGGCAGGTACGACAGGTGTGGCATCAGGTGTGGCAGCCATGGCGATTGATGCTAACCAGGGATATGTGACAGACGACAGTGCTTTCCCGGGACAGATAGGCTGTATAAAGAATGAAATGCCTACACTGCTGATCGGAGATTATCTGGCAGCAAATGCGAACTCCAAAAACCCCGATGTGGCGGCAGACATGCTCCTTCATATGTTCTCAAAGGAATCCCTGAAACAGTTTGCTGAGATTGCAGGCCACTATTCAGGAAGAAAGTCCTTAAATGAGGATTATATTAAGATTAATCCGGACTATGAGAATATTGTATATTCATATGATAAATCATTTTCTTACGGAAAACCCATGCATCCCAATTTCGGTGAGGCGCAGTCTAACATAGGTCCGGCAATGGAATCCGTGTTTAACGGTACAGATGCGGCGGCAGCTTTGAAGGACAGTGCAGCGCAGTGGAACGCAGTTGTGGAGGCCGGTAAATAGGAGGCTATGATTATGAAGAGGATCGGAAAGAAGAGGGGAAAGCTGGAACAGCAGAATGCGGCGTATCTGCTGATCGCTCCCAGTTATCTCATATACCTGTTTTTTGTTCTGATTCCAGTTATCTGGACCATTGCCATGTCTTTTACAGACTATAACCTAAGCAAAGCCCATTTTGTAGGAATCAGCAATTATATTCAGCTTACAAAAGACCCTATTTTTATAAAAAGTGTTGGAAATACCCTGTTTTACTGTTTGCTTGCGATTGTCCCGGCTATGCTGCTGGGACTTGCGCTGGCAATGTTCCTGAACCAGAAATTAAAAGGAAAAGGATTTCTGCGGACGCTTTTCTATCTGCCCAATATCTTTTCCATGGTAGCGGTATCCATGGCCTGGCTGTATCTGTACGATACCACCTCAGGTATTCTCAATAAGGTACTGAAAGACCTTGGAATGCAGGCTGTGCCGTGGATCAGCAGTGCTTCCATGGCAATGATCTCCATAGCCATTATGAGTATTTGGAGCACCACCGGATACAACATGATCCTGTTCCTGTCCGGGCTGCAGGGCATACCGGATTACCTGTATGAAGCAGCCAGTATTGACGGGGCCACTGCATGGGAAAAGTTTATTCATGTGACAATTCCCATGTTAAAGCCCACGACCTTTTTTGTGTTCGTCATGGCGTGCATCAACTCTTTCCAGGTCTTTGGACAGGTGTTGATCGTGACAAACGGAGGCCCTATGAACTCCACAACGACAATTGCACATCAGATATACAGAAACGGTTTTGAATACTATAAAATGGGTTATGCCTCCGCGCAGGCTGTGGTGCTTATGGCGATAATCTTTGCGATCACTCTGATTAATATGAGATTTGGTGGAGGTGACGAGAATGACCTTGGCTGATATGGGAAAAAAGAAAAAGGAAAATCTGGTGAAAGGAATCAGCTATGCTGTTTTGATCATTTGGGTTCTCATCACGCTGGTGCCTATTATTTTTACAGTGCTGACAGCATTTAAGACAGATCCTGAGATTTCCATGGCAAGCTTCAAATGGCTTCCCGAGAGTTTCGGCAATATTGAAAGCTTCCGGCAGGCATTTGCCATGGGGGACTGGTTCCAGTATTTCAAGAACAGCCTGTTCATAACCGCGGTTACTGTGGTGGGAAGTCTGATCTTTAACTCAATGGCAGGGTATGCGTTTGCAAGGCTGAAGTTCAAGGGCAGGGAATTCCTGTTTATGAGTGTTCTGCTGGGAATGATGGTCTCTCCTCAGTCCATTATCATACCTCAGTATGTCATGATGCGCTCCGCTCCGCTTTTCGGAGGCAATAACATTCTGGGTCAGGGCGGGACAGGTCTTCTTGATACTTATGGTTCCCTGATCGTGCCGTTTTTGGCGGGGGCATTCGGTATTTTTCTGTGCAGACAGTTTTACTCTACATTCCCCACATCTCTGGACGATGCGGCCAGGATAGACGGATGCGGTGTGATAAAGACATATTTTGTTATTTACCTGCCTCTTTCCAAGACTATACTGGCAACACTGACGATCCTGAAGTCTGTTGCCACATGGAATGATTTTTTCTATCCGCTTATTATGACCCAGTCTGAGAAGATGAAGACTGTGCAGCTTGGACTGCAGATGTTCCGGGGCAGTTCCATGACCCATTACAACTACCTGATGGCAGCTACCATTATCACAGTAATACCTATGGTGATCGTATATGCCTGCGCGCAGAAATACTTTGTGCAGGGAATCGTATCATCCGGAATGAAGAACTGAGAGGAGACTGAATTATGAAAGCAATTATGGTGATGTACGATTCCCTGAACCGTCATTTCCTTCCCAATTACGGCAATGAACTGACGAAGATGCCTAATTTCCGCCGCCTTGGGGAAAAGTGTGTGACATTTGACAATTCCTATGTGGGCAGCCTGCCGTGTATGCCGGCCAGACGGGAACTGCATACAGGCAGACTGAATTTTCTTCACAGAGGATGGTGTCCTCTGGAGCCCTTTGATGATTCTATGCCGGAGATACTGAAGAAAAACGGTATCTATACCCACCTGGTATCAGACCATCAGCACTACTGGGAGGATGGCGGTGCTACTTACCACACACGTTATAATTCCTGGGAGTGCTCAAGAGGCCAGGAGGGAGATCCATGGAAAGCTGACTTGAAAGTGCGGGCAGAGGATCACCCGGGATCTTTCGGGCCGTTTCCAAGAGATCCCATTGGAAATAACATGAGGCGTCAGGACTGTGCAAACCGCAGACATATAAAGGAAGAAAAAGATTTCCCGCAGGCGAAGACCTTCTCAAACGGCCTTGCATTTATCAGGGAGAATCAGGATTGTGACAACTGGTTTCTGCAGATTGAAACCTTTGACCCGCATGAACCTTTCTTCTCGCCCGAAGAGTATCAGGAACTTTACAGGATGGAGGGGGAGGAGCTGTGTCCTCTTGACTGGCCACCCTACGGTCCTGTCACAGAAAGTAAAGAGGTGGTATCCGGTGTACGCAATAAATATCGGGCGCTTCTGAGTATGTGTGACCATTATCTGGGCCTGGTCCTTGATCTGATGGATGAATATGAGATGTGGGATGACACCATGCTGATCGTGAATACAGACCATGGGTTTATGTTGGGCGAACATCTTTGGTGGGCAAAGGGGGTTATGCCTCTATACAATGAGATGGCCAGGACGCCTCTTTTCATATGGGACCCAAGAAGCGGTGTGAAAGGAGAACGCAGGCAGTCTCTTGTGCAAAATATTGATCTGGCCCCAACACTTCTGGATTATTTCCAAACCGATATTCCAAAGGATATGCAGGGCTCTGCATTAAGAGATGTGATCAAAACGGATAAACCTGTAAGGAAATACGGAATATTCGGCCTCTTTGGGTCAATGATCAACATCACTGACGGCAGGTATATTTACATGAGGGGGCCGGCAAAAAAGGAAAATCAGCCGTTGGCGGAATACACACTTATGCCCACTGTCATGCGTTCCAGAATGGCACCGGAGAAACTGCAGGGTATGAAGCTGAGACAGCCATTCTCCTTTACAAAAGGCTGTCCGGTTCTGGAGATTCCGTCCTCTGAGGAATGGGGAGCGGTGGCATCCTGCTTCCGGTACGGAGACCTTTTGTTTGATCTGGAAAATGATCCCGAACAGAAGCATCCTCTGGATGACCCGGATAAAGAGGCAGAGCTGATAAATGCGATGATACGGCTTATGAAGGAGAATGATGCACCGAAGGAACAGTTTTGCCGCATGGGATTTCCGGTTGAGGAGTGTGTCACCGCAGAGATGGTCCTTGAGATGAGAAAAGAGAAGGAAACCTACGACCCCGTGAGCGGGCTGGAGGAGTATCAGTGGGAAGAACCTGCAAAATGGCAGTTCTCGGCTTTGAAAAATGTAGCCTCACCTTATATGAAGGAAGAGGAACTGGTAAAACAGTTCAAAGAATTCTGCAGTGCAGGAGGTATCCGCTCCATTGACAGAAATGTGATAGAACGTTTTATAGATACTGTAATCCCTGAAACAGACAGGGAGAGCGTCCGCTTCACCATGGAGATGGCGTACCGTTTAAATTAAGAGTGAATGCGAGGGAAAAGAAAAGTGCCTGCGTTAAATGTGATGATAAAGCCTGCGTCAGGTTTGTGTAACATGAGATGTACCTACTGTTTCTATACGGATGAAGTAAATCACAGGGAAAAAGGGAATCTGGGGCTCATGTCCCCGGAGACCCTGGAAAATGTGATCAGAAAATCACTGGAATTCGCGGAAGGGCAATGTACCTTTGCCTTTCAGGGCGGAGAACCGACGCTTGCCGGTCTTGGATTTTTTGAAAATGTGATAAGGCTTGAGAAAAAATATAACAGGCATTCTTTGGTGATTCAGAACGCGCTGCAGACCAACGGATATGTTCTGGATGAATCCTGGTGCCGTTTCCTCCATGAAAACCATTTTCTTGTAGGGCTTTCCATAGACGGAATCCGATGCACACATGATTCCTGCAGAAGGGATAAAGACGGAAACGGTACATTTTCAAAAGTATTTGAGGCAGCGCAGATGCTGAAGGCATATCATGTGGAGTTTAATGTCCTGACTGTAGTCAACAAAAAAACAGCGCCCAGAATCTCCAGGATTTATGAGCAGTACAGGAAATGGGGCTTTTCTTACCAGCAGTATATCGCATGTTTGGACTCCCTGGAAAATGACGGACGAGGCGGTGAATATGGACTGGAACCTGAAGTGTACGGCAGGTTTCTGATAGATTTATTTGAGCTGTGGTATATGGATTACCGAAAGGGAAGACAACCGTATATACGTCAGTTTGAAAACTATATTGCTATATTAATGGGAAGCTATCCTGATGCATGTGAACAGAACGGCGTCTGTGGTCTGCAGAATGTGGTGGAGGCGGACGGCAGCGTATATCCCTGTGATTTTTATGTACTGGATGGATACGGCATTGGAAATCTCAATCAAAATTCCTTTGCGGAAATATACGAAAAAAGAGCAGTATCCGGGTTTGTGGAGAATTCCCGCAATCAAACTGCACGGTGTAAAAACTGCCGGTACTATTTTGTGTGCCGGGGCGGCTGCCGCAGAAACCGTGTGGAGGAGGAACAGGGACAGGCTGTGAACTGCTTTTGCAAATCTTATCAGATGTTTTTTGACAGATGTTATGACAGACTGTGCAGAATCGCAGAGGAACTGTCATTCGGAAATTAAGGAGACGGAAAATGAAATTTACGGACGGATACTGGTGTGTAAAAAAAGGAATCACGCCGCTTTACGCGGCAGAATATTCCTCACATAAAGTAAAGAATGGAGAACTGGTCATCTATGCTCCGGGCAGACACATTGCTGATAGAGGTGACTGTCTGAATCAGGGACTTCTCACCATTCGTCTGACAAGCCCTGCAGAGAATATCATAAAAGTTTCGGTTACTCACTTTGAGGGGACGGTCTCAAGAGGGCCATCTGCTGAAACTGTCCAGTGTGCTCCTCGTGTAGTGATAGAGGAAGATGAGAATATCATAAGTTTTCAAAGCGGCAGGACCAGGGCTGTTGTAGACAAAAGGCCGAAATCCTGGGGAATCCGTTTTCTGGACGGTGACAGGGAGCTGACGAATACAGGATTCAGAAATATGGCATACATGAAGAGTGAAAACAACGGCAGAGTATATATGGTTGAACAGCTTGCCCTTGATGTAGATGAATATATTTACGGATTGGGAGAACGATTTACGCCGTTTGTAAAAAACGGGCAGAGTGTAGAGATGTGGAATGAGGACGGCGGAACAGCCAGTGAGATCACCTATAAGAATATCCCTTTTTATCTGTCAAATAAGGGGTATGGAGTACTTCTTGACGAGGAGGGGGATGCCTCGTATGAAATTGCAAGTGAAAAGGTGGAGAGAGTACAATTTTCCGTGGAAGGCGAGCGGCTTGCTTATTACATCGTGAACGGGCATACCCCCAAAGGAACGGTGGCACTGTACACGAAACTGACGGGAAGACCTGCACTTCCTCCGGCCTGGTCTTTTGGCCTCTGGCTTACCACCTCTTTTACAACGGATTATGATGAGGGGACAACCGGCAGTTTTATACAGGGAATGGCTGACAGGGATATTCCCCTTCATGTGTTCCATTTTGACTGTTACTGGATGGAGGCTTATGAATGGTGTAATTTCACCTGGGATCCGGCTGCATTTCCGGACCCGGAGGGTATGCTTAAGCGGTACCATGAGAGAGGGCTCAGAATATGTGTCTGGATCAACCCCTATATCGGCCAGAAATCCCCTCTGTTTGAGGAGGCTATGAAGGAGGGATATCTTCTGAAAAAGAAGAACGGTGATGTATGGCAGACGGATATGTGGCAGGCAGGTATGGGAATTGTGGATTTTACCAATCCGGACGCAGCGGCTTGGTATCAGGGCAAACTGAAGAAACTGCTGGACATGGGAGTGGATTGTTTTAAGACGGATTTTGGTGAGCGTATACCGGTCAGGGATATTGTATACCATGACGGCTCAGATCCCGTAAAAATGCATAATTATTATACATATTTATATAACAGGGCAGTATTTGAGCTGCTGGTAAGGGAAAGAGGAGAGGGCGAGGCCGTTCTTTTTGCCCGTTCAGCTACAGTGGGAGGCCAGAAATTCCCTGTACACTGGGGCGGTGACTGTTCCGCGTCATATCCGTCCATGGCAGAGACCATCCGCAGCGGCCTTTCCCTTGCGTGTGCCGGTTTTGGATTCTGGAGCCACGATATAAGCGGATTTGAAAACACAGCTTCCGCTGATATATACAAGCGCTGGTGCCAGTTTGGACTCTTGAGCACGCACAGCCGTCTGCACGGTTCCTCCTCATACCGGGTTCCCTGGGTGTTTGACCAGGAGGCGTGTGATGTGCTGCGCAGATTTGTTAAGTTAAAATGTGCGCTGATGCCCTACCTTTACAGTCAGGCGGTAAAAACCCATGAGGAAGGAATCCCTTTGATGAGGCCGATGTTCCTGGAATTTCCGGAGGACCGCTGCTGTGAAACACTGGATAAGCAGTATATGCTGGGCGACTCGCTTCTTGTTGCACCTGTGTTCAGGGAATCCGGGGAAGTTGAATATTATCTTCCGAAAGGGAATTGGATAAATATACTGACAGGGAAGACTCTGACAGGCGGCGGCTGGCAGAAAGAAAGCCATGATTACTTTACCCTTCCCCTTCTTGTACGTCCCGGCAGTATTATTCCGGCGGGTGGAAACTGTGACAGGCCGGATTACGACTATGCAGACGGTGTAAACCTGCTTCTGTACTTTCCGGATGAGGGAAGTAAGGCGGAGGCCTCTGTTACAGATGTTAGAGGATGTACAGTCATGGAAGTAAGAGCGGAGAGGACAGGCGCTGCCATTAAACTCAGAGTGGAAGGAAGAAATGAGAACTTTACCTGGGAAGTCCTTGGAGATGATGAACTGACGGTTATCGTTGAGTGACTGAAGCAGGCGGCCTGTGAAATAATGGCCGTCTGCTTCTTTTAAATGGGCAGTATGATGGAGACCTGAAAGACATGCCCCTCCCTGGCAAACTCCACAGTCCCCTGGTACTGCTGTACTACTTTCTTTACCGATTCTGTTCCGATTCCCGGTCCGTTATGTTTTGTTGAATAAAACTTTCCATTCGTTTCCTTTAGCGGATTAGAAAATGTATTTTCAAAACGTACAAGGAATCCGTTCTCCCCGTATTTTCCCCTTATTTTTATAAACGGATGTTGGCCCTGGTATTCCTGGCAGGATTCGTAGGCGTTTTCCAGAAGGTTGCCAAAGAGAATTGAGATATCAATATCCTCAATGGGAAGGTCCTGGGGCATTTCCAGGGTGACCAGAAAGGCAATGTGATTTTGGCTGCACATGTTTTTATAATACTGCAGCAGAGCATCGGCAATGGGATTTTTGCAGTAGGTTACCCTGTTTGCTGCCGCCTGGTTGATATCGCAGCCTGCCAGATAATGCATGGCCTGTTCCGCCTCGCCTTTTTCCAGAAACTGATACAGAGTGAGCATATGGTGGCGCATATCATGTCTCTGCCTGGCAGATTCCTCTATCTTTTCGGTCAGTTCACCGTAGTGTGCCTTCTGCACTGCCACCTGTGTTGACAGGCGCTTTCTTTCTTCTTCGTAAAAATGATTCAGCCTGTAAGCGTCTGCGAGCTGTGACCACAGGAAAAAGGCGCCGGCTGTGACGGCAGCCAGACTGCAGTATTCCGGAAAGAATCCTCCGTATTTTGGCTCATACAGAGGGAAAAAGCGGTCAGCCCAGAGGGAGACGCATACGATTCCGGTCAGGGCAGGGACAAAGAAAGAAAAATTCTCCCCGCAGACTGCGGCATACACTACATTAGCTGCCAGATAGAGAGATACAAGAATCTTCACAGCAGTTACAGCATAGGGGAAAGCAGCATGTACGGCAGGCAATGCGCTTCCAAATGTGCCGTATAGAAAGGCTGTTGCGCTGAACAGCAGCAGAAACACAGAGAAAATCCGATATCCCCTTGCCTGGCAGTTTAAAAAAGTATTCTGCAGATAAACATATAAAAAATATATGGCATATGTAGTGAACAGCTCCAGCCCGTACCACACAGTATTGCCCGGGCTGAAAAATGTATAGAAGACCGGGTAGGAAATGTAAACGGTCACCAACAGAGCCATCAGAGAGAAAGTCCCTGCTCTCTTGTCCCGCAGTTTCAGGAAGAAATACGCAGAAAACAGGCACAGCAGAAAGACAAGAATTATAACTACGTTGTGCAGGAACAGCCGGGTATATTGATATCGCCATATATTCTTTTCCAGTCCGAAAATGGGCGGGTATGTCATACCACTGTAGTAGTGGCTGAAATTGGCAGCCTGAATCAGTATTTCAACAGAACCCCGGGCAGAAAAGGAGATGGATTGTATTCCTGTTTTTCTGTCTTTTGAATCCGGGTTTCCCATGGAAGTAAGCAATGTACCGTTGACATACAGCCGATAGGAGGAAAAGATTTCCGGCAGATACAGGGAGTATACCCTGCTTTTCTGAGGAAGCTCCACTGACATCCGGTATGTGGCTCTCCCGTATGGTGACCTGTCCCTGTCTCCCAGAGAAAAATCATTGTATTTTCCTATTGTGATAAATTCCATCGGCATATCAGGCGATCCCTGCTTGAAGTCCCGGGGTGTCAGGCTCGCGTCAGGATAAAACTGCCACTGATTTGTGAGATAAAAGATGTCTTTTTCCAGGGATTCCTCATCTGGACAGAGTATGCCGCTGATTGGCTGCAGACAACTGTCTGTATATTTATTGTCCTTTTCATAGAGAAAGAAAAGGAACAGAAAGAAACAAATGACACTGAGGGAAAAGGCTGAAATAGTACGTATTAGATTTTTGCGCAGCTTCATATTCTGTTTTTCACCTGCTTTCTTTTGGAATGCAGAAAATAAACGGATAGTATAACTATGGCGGATACCAGCAGTATGACGGCGGGAACTGCCTTTCTTTTTTTAGGACACTTTAATGAGGGATCGTCCTGATATTTTAACTCGTAGAAACCGGAGGTCTGTATTTCAAAAGATGCGTAACCGTTTACTTCCGTTATCTCAATATCGGTTTCTTTTCCCTCAAAAAACAGGGTATCAGGCATCTGACTGCTGCCGATCCGTACGGTAACCTTCATGTCGGTATGGGGAAATACTTCCCTGCTGTTTACCAGTATACGCAGTCGGAAGGACAGGTCATCCGATTTTTGGATGTCTACGGTAAGGATATCAGAGTTCTTCATATCTAATCCCTTTAAATATGAGGAAGGGATTTTTACTGTTATATTTTGGGCTGAAAATGGAATGTAATCCCCGTATTCCTGATACAGATAGGACAATCTTGTGCCTGAGATCCCGGTTATGCCTTTTCCCGCTTTTTCTGAAGGGGAGTCAGAGCTTGTGTTTTGTTGGGTGCTCTTCGATTCGGCCATTCTGTCTGCAGGGGCCCTTTTGTCTTTGACCGGCTGAACTTTGCTGCCATTTGATGAGGAATCATCCGGTTCTGTTCCATCCTCACTGCCGCTGGTATCTGTCTGCCTGTCCGGAATGGGAATGTCCGTATCCGGCTGTGGAGGAGTGCCCGTATCCGGCTGTGGCTGAGGAGGAGTGTCTGTATCCGGCTGTGGCTGAGGAGTGCCGTCCGTATCCGGCTGTGACTGAGGGGGAATGTCCGTATCCGGCTGTGACTGAGGGAGATTCTCTGTATCGGGTGGGTCAGGCACAGGCTGATTAATTTCAGGGGTATCCGGCCTCTCTGCAGAGTCGCCGCCGTCCCGGTTGCCTTCCATAGTAGAGAATACCTGATTCGTTCCGTTATCCAGAATGCATATAACATTGCTGTATTCCCCTTCTGCCTTAAAGAAAAAATAATAATATGTATTCAGATCAATCTGGCTGCGTTTAAAAGAGATATAGCCCGGAGTTAACCTTATAAATTCGGGGGTGTCACAGAGTGAAAACTCACTGTAACGGACAGCGTTTTTATCAAGCGGTTTCTCGCTTTGGAGGCAGTAGACTTCCAGGTCATACCATACAGCCGGGGTTCTGGAAAGTTCGGCGGAAAAAAATTCAGGACTGATTATGGTAACGTAAAAATTCCAGCTTTCTGCATCAGATACATATATAGTCTTGGTATAGCAGGCATTTTCGTCCGCGATATAAAACCTGTTTTCAAATTCCTCATTGATGGATAAGGTCAGACGGGCTTCGTAAGTTCCTTCATGGCTGATATCCACTGAACTGAAATCCCAGTTTATATCCAGAAGGGCAAACTGCGATAAATCAGATGTAGCGCCAACCCACGCATTGTAAAACGAAGAGTGGAGATCTTCCATATAATTTTCGTTATCCTTATATACAATTTCCGGATGCAGTATCTCGGTGAGGTTGGATGATATGTTCAGATTGGTGATCTCCTTCTTTTCCTCTTCAGCCAGAACGTTGATGTAAACCCGGACCGTGGGCGGCTGTAAGTCTTCCGCAAGCCGGAAACCACGGGGAATGATAACTTTCCCTGTTATTTCATACCTGCCGGGTGTGCTGCTTAGTGTAAAGTGGATATTATCATATTCTGTGTCTGTCTGTGCCTGTCCTTCTATAGACCAGTCTGCCTGCAGGTAATATAAAGTATCCGGAGAAGCAGAGAATGGATTTTTTGTACAGGCATTTACTTTGAGATTTGAGAGTTCTTCCGCTATGTAGGACATATCTTCGCCCCCATAGCAGGAATATTCCATGAAGCAGTCATAATCGTCCTGAGGGTCAAAAGAACACAGTACAATATCAGCGGGTTCAGCCTGTACCGGGTTAATGGAAACGACGGTCAGAAACAAAATATATACGAGAAGAGAGAAATATTTTTTTTTCATAGGTATCTCCTATATATGTTCAAAGGCTACCTGGAGATATGCGGATTTTGTATCTCTGATTTTGTTTCTGCTCACAGGTATCTGCTCTCCGTTCATAAGGATGAGGGTATCTTTGTCCATACTTTTTATTTTTGAAAGATTGACCAGAATCCCCCTGTTGCAGCAAAAGAAACGGTAGTCTTTCAGCAGCGGCTCCGTGAGCTCTGAAAATGAGGTTCTGGATGAGACTGTGATCTGAATATCATTCAGATGAATGATCGTGTTTCTGCATGAAGTGATAATATAATAAATTTTGGAATAGGGAATGTCCAGCTCCTGCCTGTCTGATTTTACGTGAAGGTAGCGCCGGGAAAGCACAACTTGTTCTATGCATGGTTCCAGTATTTTTCTGACGGCATCCTTGTGCAGGGGTTTTACAATATATCTCCATGCCCTCACATCATATCCTTCAGCCATGTAGTCAGGACTGGTTGTGAGGAAAATGATAAAACAGTTAGGATCTTTGCGGGCGATGAATCTGGCGGCAGTCATTCCATCCATTCCCTTCAGGTAAATGTCCATAAAACATATGTCAAATTCATCCTTCTCAAAATCTGCCAGGAACGCTTCGGCACTTTCGTACTCGCACAATTCTGTTTCAAAATCTAATGTATGTAAATAGGGAATCAGAGTTTCCGTTAACTCCTCCCGGTCCTTTTTTTGGTCATCTACAATTGCAATTTTCAAGTGATACACCTCCAGACATAAATTTCCACTATTATTATACCATGTAATCATCTCGCTGCGTTTACCATTTCAACAACAAATATCGAATTCGTGCACCATTTGGAGAAAAAATAAATGTATATATATTCCAGATGTTCGGTACAATAACAGGTGACAGATATTGACGCAAGGTTTGGAATGTGACAGAAAGGTTGGTAAATCATGGAGTATGGAAATGTACCGGGTATGTTGAGGCTGGATAAAATAGGTCTTGTGAGGGACTATGAGAATTATCTGGTGGAAGAAGAGAGAAGCAGAAATACCATCACAAAGTATATGCATGACCTGAAATCCTACTTTATTTTTCTTCAGGGGGAAGCGGTGACAAAGGAGAGCCTGGTATGCTGGAAAGAAAAGCTGACACAGACATATCTTCCTGCCAGTGTAAATTCCATGCTGGCGGCAGTGAATGGGTTCCTGGAATGGGCCGGTTATCCCCAGTACAGAGTAAAACCGCTGAAAATACAGAGGGAGATATTTACGAAACCGGAGAAAGAGCTGTCAAAGGAGGAGTACATCCGTCTGGTAAAAGCAGCCGAGGAAAAGCAGAACTGCCGTCTGGCCCTTATTCTGCAGACAATCTGTGCCACGGGCATCCGTGTTTCGGAGCTGCAGTTTATCACGCTGGAAACAGCCAGGACCGGGCGGGCTGTGGTGGACTGCAAAGGAAAGAAACGTACGGTTTTTCTGCCCGGTGCATTAAGCCGCGCTCTGCAGGAATACTGCCGGGAACATGAGATCAAAGAGGGTATTGTGTTCTGTACAAAAAACAGAAAGCCTTTGGACCGTTCCAATATCTGGAGAGACATGAAAAGGCTGTGCTGTAGTGCCGGTGTAAAACCGGAGAAGGTATTTCCCCATAACCTGCGGCACTTGTTTGCAAGAACCTATTACCGCATGGAAAAGGATCTGTCCAGGCTTGCGGACCTTTTGGGGCATTCCAGTGTGACAACCACCCGTATTTATACAATGGAAAGCGGGGTGGAACATGCGAAACAGGTGGACAGGATGGGGCTTGTAGTGCTTAGAATATAGAAAACCACATAATGGTGGTTATGTGGTCAAATGAACTTATGATTTCAACTTGAATACATAGCAATTTTATCATGCTTCCGTTTAAAATACAACATTTTATACGGGGTAAGATGAGAAAAGACACAGCGAATAAACCGGAGGCATCTCTGCGACAGCGCCGGTTTATTTCCTGTGTCTTTTTTCATGATTGTTATCTTTAGCGGGAGGCACAGAAGTCTGGATTTCAGAGTTGTGACCACATAACCACCATTATGTGGTTTTTATGAAGAAAGACAGAGGAGGTGCGGGGCGTGAAGGAGAATTTACTGGACAGACTGGCAAGGGAAAGCGGAACAGCAATGCTGTCGGACCTGCACGGCTATATCAGCAGGGGGAAGATCTATGATGCCGTACGCGGAATATCTTCAGAAGAATACTCACTGAAAGAGTGGGAGGAGGCTGCCGGATATATTCTGGGGGGAAAAACACCGTACTTCCGATCTGCCCAGGCGGCCCGCCGGTATCTCTGCAATTGTTTAAGCAGGGTTTGACAGCGAGAATTCAGTGCAGAGAAGCAGCCAGTTTTGACGGAACGGCCGCATGAGCTGCCAGTAATCCACTCTGGGAAATCCGAACTCCTTTACCAGTTGAAATTTGGCGAGGATGCTGCGCGCGTCCTCGAACCATACAATATGGGATATGCCCTGGGCCTCATATTCAAAGAACGGTGCCTGCGAGACTTCGTCGTACTGTATGACCGTGTTGTTGGCGGCAGCAATAGCCACGGCTTCCTGGTTGCCAATGCTCACGGCGGCTGTCTCGCCCCGGACAAAGGGCAGAGGCCAGTCATATCCGTAATTTGGTATGCCCATAGATATCTTCTCCGGAGGGATCTCTGTCACCGCGTATTCAAGGACACGTCTCACAGATGGAATAGGAGCTACGGCCATAGGCGGCCCGTAGGTTTACCCCCATTCAAGATAATGGTGATTTGCGGGGGATTTTAGGATAAACGTCAAGGATAAAGTTTGCGTTCTCACGTTTCCCCCGCGTATTGGGTACGTCCTTTCTATATTCAACCTTTTCTATGATTTCTTTGAGCATTTCATTTCGTGTCTGGATATCATCAATCTCCCAGTATGTGTCTATAATTCCGCGTACTTTTGGGATAAATTCATTTTGGGATTGCTGGACAGACAGATCGTTGTTATATTCATCGTGTAACAAGGATAAGTCATTTTCTGCAGCAGTTATCTGCGCTGTGAGCGCTTTGTTTCTCTCCAAAAAAACATCCGTAGTATAGATTCCTTTTTCCACAAAGGTATACGTTTTGTTCAACTGTTCTTTTAAAGAGGCAAGAGTTTCGTTCAAGGACGATATCGCCTGTTCTTTTATTTTCAGATCAGTGTCGGAAGGAATCAATGCACTGCATTTTCTCCAGTCAAGCGAATAGTCCTTTAACCATTCGTCCAGGAAGGAAAGCAGTTTCTTTTCGACAAGATATAGAGGACTGGATACATTGCTGCAGTAACGATTGCTACATTTTAAGGCCGCGTAGGGCGTGCGAGAAGTAGGTGCAAGGCGTGTCATTGTGCAGCCACAAACTCCACATCGGACAAGGCCAGATAAAGGGTTTTGCAGACGGGTGCTAAGTTTAAGCGGTGTCTTCCGATTCTGGGAAAACATAAGCTGTGCCGCTTGAAATGTTTCGTCCGTTATAATAGCCTCATGCATACCGTCGACGAGAATATAATCATCGTGATTGTCGGGCCTTGTTTTAATAATGGAGCCGTCCACGATCTTCTTCACTTCCTTCCGGTAAGACCAGCGGATTCTTCCGGTATAGGTAGGATTTTTAAGAATATCAGTTATAGAAGCCTTTGACCATGTTTCATTCACCATGGGTTTTATATGCAGTGAATCAAGCTTGCGGCAGATCGCAGTAGCTCCCAGGGGTCGGCGCATCCCGGATTCGTCAGGCAGACCGGTTGTATACCATTCATAAATCATTCTGACAACATTTGCACGTGCTATATCTATTTCCAACGTATAGCCTTTCCCATCAGGGGCTTTTACCTTGTTATAACCATAAGGGGCTGTACTACTTATAAAACGGCCCTCTTGCACGGATGCTATGCGCCCGCGCTGGATGCGGCGATTAATTGTTTTGTATTCGCGCCGACTCATGAACAACCCAAACTCAAAATATTCTTCGTCAAATTCATCGTTGGGGTCGTAAGTCTTCATGGGTGTGATGATTTTAGTGTTGCTGTATTTAAAGGATTCTGCGATAATTCCTTGGTCTTTTGTATCACCACGGGCAAGCCTTTCTATTTCCATAACCAAAACCCCGGCACAGTGCCCGTCTTCAATGTCATGGAGCAGGCGCTTGACTTCAGGCCTGGAGGATATGGTTTCACCGGATACCACCTCCTTATAAATCCTTGTTACATTCAAACGATGTTTGGATGCAAATTCCAGTAATAGCTTTTCATGGCGGGCAAGGGTTTCGCCTTCGCCTCTCATTTCAGCATCCCTGTCTTTCCGGCTTTTTCTTAAATAGACATAATATTCATCAATGTTTTTGACCATTGTAATCACTCCCTTTTTTGAGTATACGAAGAAAAGGGTATAGAAATACCCCAGTTGAAAAACCGGGGTAACAATGGTATAATATGTTTGCGTGATATATTATACAGGCCCCGGCCTGTGATGCCGTTCCAGTGTTACCAGCACTGGGGCGGCTTTTTATTAATTATTTGTGATCGTAAATTTAAAATTAGAACCTAACCATACATTATCTTTATAATTGATCTCTATTGTTTTCCAGTCGGAAGGAACTTCAAGCCCCAGGTATCCATTTAATTTTTTCCCAGGAGATATATTGCCGTCCAACTGTTGCATATTGTCGGCAGCAGCCATTAAAGCATTTGAGCTATAATCCAGTTTATAATCGTCACAATATGCGTCGAAACTGGCAATGCTGCTGACGGTTATTTCTTCTTCTGAGTTGTTGGTAATTTCAATATTGACATATACAAAAACATGTCCATCAGTCGGACTCCCGAACTCATTCCCCGATGAAAGAACATGACTGAGCACGGACATCTGAACATTTTTATACTCCGCTACTTCGCCCGGTAAAAATTCAGTTTTGTCAGGCGTGGAGGTTTTATCTTTGGATGATTCGTCCTTTTCTTCGTCTGAGTCGAAATTCAAGATATCTTTTTTGTCAGACGAGAAAATAGAACCCATACCATTTGCTTTAGCAACACCATTAACAAATAGTAAAGCAGCTCCAATACATGTAGAAAGTGACGTGATGATTGAGAGTATGCAGCATAAAAGGACTATTTTCCATCCGCCTTTTTTCCGCTTGTGGACCATGTTGTTATTTACTGGAAAACCACAGGTTTTGCACACCTTATCATTCTCACCCAGTTCAGCACCACATTCGGCACAATAGGAGTGGAGCGCAATTTTCATTTTACGTCCACAGTGCGGGCATACACTCGCCCTGTCAGAAACCACATTCTGACACTTGGGGCATTTGATCAGTGACATAGGCTATCCCCCCTTTTCAGTATTTATTTAACTTGCTTCATCAAAGCTGAGGTCTGCCATAGCATCACGCAGACCTTCCAGTACTTCATGCTGTTCAATATATTCCGTCCATTTATATGAGATACTGGACTTTATTTCACGTTTCAAGTTGTCATATAATGGCTGCATGGATTTTTTCCACATTTCGTTTGTGGCCTTCTGTACTTTATTTTCGTTCCAGCGGCTCTTTGCCGGTCTTTTTTGATTTTTGGATTGCTGGTATGCAGCAGCCTTTTCCATAAAGACTTCATAACCATCAAAGTTATTTTCAAGATATTCTAAAAATTCTTTGTATGTCATTCCAACACCTCGCTTTCTTAAAATTTTGCACGCAATTCTACAACTCTGCCTAAAATACGAACTGGTTTCTGAATAATATCAGTGTTACTGAAAAACATAGGCTCATAACTGGGATTGCTTGAAACCAGTTCTATTCCGTCACGGTATTTACGGAGCCTTTTACAAGTGGCTTCATCCCCGTTAACAGTAGCTATGACAATATCACCGGACTCCGCATCGTCCTGTTGACGGACAATAACAACGTCACCTTCGGAAAATTTTGGTTCCATGCTATCTCCATGGATTTTTAAACCGAAAAATTCACCTGTTGCAGCCATGTCCTCTGTGATCTCTTCAGTATCAATACATTCCTCTATGGCCGCAATCGGGATTCCTGCGGCTACACGCCCCAATACCCGAATAGTTACACCTTTTTTCTTTTCTTTTGATGGATTATCAATAGGACGAACATTGTTATCCCATCCCATGAGATAGGCAACGGTTGTGTCTAAAACGTCTGCAAATTCAACAACTTTACTTTGCACAATGTCATTGGTGCCAGTTTCAATTTTAGCAATAGAAGATTTGTTTTTATATCCCAACCGCTGAGCTAATTCTTCTTGAGTCATGCCCAGGGATTCACGTTTTTCTTTTATTCTCTTACCTATATCTGCCATACTCACCACCGAACTCCTTATATTGATAATACTAATATAACATAATGTTTACTTAAAATCAATAATATTTGGCGAATAGAGAAAAAATAGTTGACTTTAAATCATTCCGGTGCTATAGTGTGGATAGATGATTTAAAATCATCAAGAAAGGAGTGATAAATTGACTAATTCAGAAAAGCTTCGTAGTTTGATTGAAAGCAAAGGACTAAAAATGAAATATGTTGCTGATTATCTGGGATTATCAGCGTATGGATTCCAACTGAAGGTAAATAATAAGCAGGAATTTAAAACAAGTGAAGTTTCAGCATTGTGCGAATTATTAGATATTTACTCACTGGAAGAAAAGGAAGAAATTTTTTTTGCTAAGAAAGATGATTATAAATCATCAAAAAGAAAAGGAGCATGAGAAGATGAATATATATGATGCAGTAAAACAGGCGTTACCAGAAAATAAATACATCAGAAGGAAAAGCGTAAATTCTGGGATGTTGGAAAGTAAAGTTTTAATAAAACCAACAAATAGTTATGACTGCTGTGTGATATTGATTATAGGAGATAATGAGAAGCGGCAGTCAAGATTTTGGAACCCGACTGCCGATGATCTCATGGCTGATGACTGGGAAGTTACCATGGTATAAATTTGGAAACAAATTCGATAACAGTTAAGAATGTTTCTTTTGGAAGTGATTCCATATAAGCTACAGCATTATTAGTTAAATGACATTCTAATATCTCATTACTTCCATAAAAACATTTTACATAACCGTTTCGGGATAATGCGCGTAAAGAAAAATCCACATCGTCAATGGGAATATCGGGGAAAAAGTTATCGTGAATGGATTCACAGGATTTAAAATCACAAGACTTTTCTCTGGACATACCCGCAGAACGGCGATGCCGGTACTCTGTATATAGTTCGTACAAAATAGTTTTGTCATCATTTGTCAACATAGTTTTATCCTCCTTAGAATACTCAGCCCTGGCAGGGGCCTGTAATTAAAGAATAGGGGAATAGATAGGAAAAGTCAATCAGAAAGGAGCATGAAAGAATGAGCGAAAACAAAGAAAAAAGAGAAGCTGCGCTGGAAGAGTTTAGAGCATTCATAAAGTATTTGGCCAAAAAAGGTTTCACAGTGCAGCAACTTAAAATAATCGAAATGAATGCACCAGAGATTATAAACAATATTATTGCTGATATACATAAAAACTTAGTGCTTACTCCAAATCTGACAGACCTTCTGAAATAGAATCTCTGGTATGACAAAGACAAGTATTACTGCATATTGTATCAAGGGGGTGAATGTATGGAAGTGATTAAAGACGGAGAAACAACCTGCAGGATTCATGATGATTTCTGCTGCAAAACAGAGGAAGAGGTAAAAACGATACTGGATATCATAGCACAAACAGCATTCCAGCATCTTAACTCAAAGGAGAAAACCGCCTGATGGCGGAAAGTGAGGTGGACAACCATGGAAAAACTGAAAACCGATGGCGATATAGTAATACATCTTAGAAATATTGCAAGAGAACTAAGGGAGCTGTCAAAAATGACCGGACAGACAATAAGTCTGGATTGCAGATCAGAAAAAGATGCAAATGTCCGTATTGGGGATTACGCGATAATCATTCTGGGAGACAAGGAGTATTATCGTTATGAACCGATCAGAGGCCTTGCGGAGTGGAGAGATATAGAGCCACAGCAGGAGGTGTTTGGCAGTGCGCCGAACGATGATGCAGGAGAGGAGTTTTAAATGGTACATGCTTTGATTTCATTCATTTTGATTCTCATGATTTACAAACTGCCTTTATGGTCCATTGTGGTTTTCGTTGTAGGTGCAGCGGTATCCAGGGGAGCGGTAAAGGCGTTCAGGGAGATTATGGAGGTGTGATATGGAGGTGAAGCTTGTCGAAGAGGATAAAATCAATAAAATGCTCACGATCATTAAGGAGTTGAGCCGGAGCAACAATACAGAGGATAACATCAAAGCTGTTGTCCTGGCCTGGTGCCTGGAGGATATGGATTTGGTGGACAAGCCGGAAGAAAGGAAAAGGGTCCCGTCAGCGACCAAACTAAACGGGACCAAAAGCAAAATAACACAAGACCATTATACAAAAAGACAGGAGGATATGTCAATGACAGGAACTATCGGACAATTTTTGATTAAAACATGGGTAAATAGCAACTTCGGCTATGGGACCATGAAAATACATTTTTTAGATGACGCAAAAGCAAAGATCACGGATAAGACTGGGGAAAGCATGTATGTGCTTTATAACCAGGAAACGAAAGAGGTGTATCTGCAGATTGAATCAGAAGGATTTTAGCAGCATACAGGCGGACGTGGAACCCATATTCAGGGAAATAGAACATGTGAAGGAAAGATATGGTCTAACGACTCTTACGCTGGAATCATTTCAGCTTTCAGATCAGTTTAGAGGCTGCCGTGCCGGAAAAGATGGGTTCACGGCTCGCAGGGAGTTCCGGCACCGCCGGGACAGTGTGACACAATTTAAAAGGATTATATAAGGGGCAGGCATTTGCGGTGCCTGCCCCTTGGAAGTGGTAATACAAAAAAGTTTACATAACTATATTACTGCATCCATCATTTGTTGTCAAGTTACATGGGGTGGGAATCCCCATAAAGAGCTTGATAAGCATATTAGACTTGGAACAGAGGTGAGAGCGTGAGGATAAAAAAGACGTGGTATTTCCATGACAGCATTGAGGTTGAGGAAGGGCATACCGGTAGATACGGGGCACCAGGGATGCCGCGGGTGAAACGGCGGAAGGCCACACAGGAGGAAATAGAGAGGCAAAACCAGAAGAACCGGGAGAAAAAGGTGCGCCGCCTTATAAAAGAGAATTTTGGAAGAAATGATACATGGGCAACAGTGACATACCAAAAAGGGAAACGCCCATCTGCAGAAGAAATGAGAAAGGATATGTCAAAGACCATCAGAAAGCTGAGGCAGGAATACAGGAGGCATGGAAAGGAGCTTAAATATATCCTGCGCATGGCGATCGGAGAGAAAGGCGGTCCACACATCCATATCTTGCTGAACCGGATCAGCGGTGAAGGATATGGAACAGATACCATACTTTCAGAGTGTTGGGAAAAGGGCCATATCAATTACAAGCCTCTGTATGAGGCGGGAGGATATAAGGACCTTGCCGAATACATCACGAAACCGCTTGAAGAATGGGAGCTGGAAACCCTGAAAAGGTATACGCGGTCCAGGAACCTTGTTGAGCCAAAACCAAAAGTGAAGAAATGGCGCGGCAGGAAGTGGAGAGAAGCAAAAGCACCTAAAGGGTGGTATATAGACAAGGAATCCATGGTTGAGGGGATTAACCCGATCACTGGTAAAAAATACAGACATTACACCATGTTCCGCCTGCAGCCGGAACGGAAAGGGAGGAAGAGATGCAAAGATTGACAGCTTATAAAATCATTGACAGTCTGGGAGAGCTTGATAGGGAGGTAGTGCCGTGTCCAATGGCAGTGATCTATAGCCATCCGTCAGCCTGCCCGGAAGGATGTGTGATCAGAATATTCGACCGGAGATCAGGAAGGTCAACTTCATTGTGCGTGATCAGACGTACTGTAGAGGAGTGTAGGCAGGAAATCATAGAAAATGGGTTCAGCAAATTCTTTCAGCGTGCGCCTGGGGATGAACCGGAAATCGTGGAGAGCTGGATATGAGCGGGTTAATGTATCCAAAACCAGGGAAAGCGAAGAAAAAGAAGAAACACGGGAAAAGTATCATGCAGGACCAGACCTGTAAGCAGTGTTTTCTTTGTATGTTGCTGGACAGTGATTACGGGGAGAAACCGGTACATGATCACCATATCTTTTATGGTAATGGGCGGAGACAGATAAGTGAAGCCCATGGATTCAAAGTGAACTTATGCATGAGGCACCATAATGCCGGAAAAGAAGCTGTGCATGAAAATAAAAATTATGACAAGATCCTGAAAAGGATGTGCCAGCAGGCGTATGAAATGGAACATTCGCATGAGGAGTTCATGAAGATTTTCCATGAGGATTTTTTATAGGAGGCAGAATATGAAATTAGGGCAGAGACTAAGCGAGGAACAGATACAGGAGATGCGCAGGCTTGCATTGGCCGGTAAAAGCGCACTGCAGATATCAAAGGTTGTGGGGACAAGCCCTACAACTGTGCGGGATTACATGAAAAAGTGGGGTATAGATTACAGAGTAGATAAAAAAGAGGGGTGTTATCCGCCGAAACTGCTTGCAGAGTGGGACAAGCTCCATGAAAGGTATGGTACGAAAAAATGAATAAAGTAATTTTGATCGGGAGATTGACCAGGGAACCAGATACAAGATATTCACAGGGAGATGACTCCATGATGATCACAAGGTACACGCTCGCTGTCGACCGGGCCAGAAAAAAAGAAGGAGAAGCAACCGCAGACTTCATCCGGTGCGTAGCTTTTGGAAGGCAGGCTGAATTTGCAGGGAAATACTTCCGCCAGGGAACAAAGGTTGCAGTCTGCGGGAGGATACAGACAGGCAGCTATGTAAATCGTGAGGGAAATAAGGTATACACCACTGATATTGTGGTGGAAAGTCAGGAATTTGCTGAGAGCAAAAGAATGGCAGATGGCATAGATGAAAACCTGCCTTTTAACTAAGGGGTAAAACTATGAAAAGAGTGAGGATAAGTATACGGATTTGTGGAAAATCTGCCACGGCGAACCTACTTTATGTGGATAGCAAAGGAAATCAGCACAAATCCGTGAAGAAAGCAGAGAAAGAGCATGGAGACACCAGGGAGGCCGTGGAACTGAAAGCGCTGATCGCCGGACTGAAGGCTATGAGGGAACCGGTCATATTGGAGCTGTCGGCACCGGCATACATAGAAGCAGCAATTAAGAACGGTTGGCTGAACTCATGGGTGGCAGCAGGTGGCAAGAAATACAATGGAAAACAGGTGAAATGTTGGGATTTGTGGCAGCAGGTGCATTCGTTCATACAAATTCACATTTTGGAAGGGAACAGATAGGAGGAAATAGTTATGAGAGCAATAAGCGAGATGTATAAGCGCTCCGGGGGCACAAACCATCAGTATCTCTGTGCGGAGTGTGACAATTTGATCAAGGAGGGCAAAAGATTTTACTGCAGTCTTTACAGGGAGGCCGGAGGGACAAGGCAGTGGAATCCACAGTGGATTGCATGTGATTTCTTTGATTTTCCGTATCTGCCAAAAGGAAAGGCGGAGCGGCAGCAGGAATGTACGTGGGAACAGATGGATATTTTTGCATTCCCACAATACCTGCCAGAAGGGAAGGAATAGATATGGAGAGATTGACAGTTCCAGATACATATATAGACGGAGGGAAGAGAAGGGCAGTTATTGATGCAAGAGCGGTAAAAGAAGAGGCAATGACATTATACTGGGCACTGAAAAAATATGAGGACACAGGGCTTACACCTGAGGAGATCATAGAAAAGAAAGTGTTCCAGGAGTGGATACCAATAGAAGAAAGCCTCCCAGATATTAATACAGATGTCCTTGTAGCGGTGAATGATTTCGGAGAAGGGACGTTCAGGGATGTTGACTATTTAACAAATGAATCAGGAAAACTGATGTGGGGTACATATTGCGGCGCAAAAGAAAGGGTTCTTGCATGGATGCCGTTACCAAAAAGATATAAGGAGAAAAAATGAAAAGGGAAAGGCCAGTAATAGGAACACAGATGTACCATGTGAATGAGCACCTATATTATATAAAAAATCACGCAGGACCAATATTAGAATACGTTGTATGCAATGCTGTGGTAACTGGATTTTACACGATGGGATACACAGAGGTATGCCTCACTGGAAAAGATTCAGACGGTTACAATACGCCGTATAGATATCCATTAAACAAGATCGGGAAATCATTGTTCTATACAGCGAAAGATGCAGCAGAATATGCAAAAGTGCTCACAGAACGATATGAACATGCATGGGGATGGCTTGGCGAGCCGGATATACCGATGCGCCGGTCATGGGAAACTCTTTTGCTTAACAATAGAGATGTGGATGAGGGACAGATGAATTTATTGGATTTCCCGGAGGTGATGCCATGAAAATAGGATTAATAGATGTTGACGGGCATAATTTCCCGAATTTGTCTATCATGAAACTATCCACATGGCATAAGCAGAACGGCGATCAAGTCGAATGGTATAATCCCCTCACAGGCTGGTACGACATTCCAGACAGGGTATATATGAGTAAAGTGTTTTCGTTTTCGCCGGATTATCCACATCCGGTAAACGCAAAGGAAATTATCCGGGGCGGTACAGGTTACTATTACCCGGACGGAGGCGCGGAGCTGCCGGATGAAATCGGGCATATTTACCCTGATTACAGCCTGTACCCACAATACACCAATGATACAGCCTATGGATTCTTAACCAGGGGATGCCCGAGGGGATGTGGATTCTGCATTGTGGGAGGCAAGGAGGGGAGAACCAGCCGCAAGGTTGCAGATTTGTCGGAGTTCTGGCGGGGGCAGAAGAATATAGTTCTTCTTGACCCAAATATAACGGCATGCAGGGAATGGCAGGGACTATTCCAACAGCTTATTGACAGTAAGGCGTGGGTGGACTTCTCGCAGGGGTTAGACATCCGGGTGATGACCGATGACAAGGTCGAGATGCTGAAGCACATGAAAATCAAGCAGGTGCATTTTGCGTGGGATAATTACAGTGATAGAGACAAGATTATTCCACAGTTTAGAGCTTTTAAGGAGATTACTGGGTGGGACAAACGAAAGATGGGTGTATATGTCCTCACTAATTACAACAGCACTCATGAGGAGGATTTAGAGAGGATATACACTCTTAGGGACATGGGGTACTGGCCGTACGTCATGGTGTACGACAAGAACAAATTGTCCAGAGGGCATATAACCAGAAAACTACAAAGGTGGTGCAATATGAGGGCGGTGTTTGAGACAACGCCGAGGTTTGAGGATTACACAGGATAATGGAGAATTAGAAATGGAAAATAGAGAAAAATGTGGGAACTGTGTATGGCATATACCAGGCAAGGATGATTGGATATGTTCCTGCGAAGACTCAGAGGCATACGGGCTGGAAACAGAATATACAGATGTTTGTGAGGAATTTCACGATATAGAGAATTAATATTTAGAGGAGATACTTATGTGCAATGATTTTGAGTGTGTACATGATCAGTGTGGTATCTGTAGCTACACGGATGCGGATTGCGAATATGAGGATTGCGAGATGTGGGAAGATTGTACGGAGTGTATAGAGTGTGGAGGATGCTGCCATGATGAGCGAGTGGGTAAGTGTATCATATGACATGCCGCTCCGAAATCCAGGATATAAACAATGCAGTGTGAATGTAAAGGCGTTGCTGCAGGATGGGAGTGAGATAATTGCATATTATGCGGAGGATAACGCAGTTTGGTATAACTATGACACATCAAAAATTATTAAGGACGGGCAAGTAATTGCCTGGAAGAGCCTATAAAAAAGGAGGGCCGGGTCAGCAGGCCCGGCAGTATGAAAAAGAAAAGTCTATATGAAAAAGGTTATCGCCCTTTGTTGAGTATTACTATACCGGGAAAATGTGATGAAACTGTGGTGAAAAGATAAAAGAATTGTGAAAGGAATAAAAATGAACAAAAAAGAATTTGATAAAAGAATAGAAAAGTTTGTGACAGCATTGAGAGACTTATATTTAGATGCAGATGAAAGAGAAGGCGCTGAAATGCCAAAAATAGAACTGGAAGAGGAGAACCTTACAGATGACTTTACCGCAATGATTATAGCAGTACATCTCTTGTATGCTTCGATAACTGGTGATGATGATACGGACATTATAGGATTTACGCATATGGCAAACCGTCTGGTTTTCCAGTGGTTGCTTAAGAACGGTAATGGGGATTAACAAGATGAGAATGTGTAGCATATGCCGAGCCAGAAAAGAGGAAGCAGAGTTCCGGCTGATGAAAAAGCAGAACCGCCGGAATAGCTATTGCAAAGATTGCGAACGGTGGTATATGCGAAATTATATGAGAGCATACAGAGAAAGGATTGGAGGTGCTGAATGAGCAAAGCAATGTTAATTATGGATATGCCGGAGAAGTGCAGTAAATGTAATTTCTGGTTTTCAAAAGCAACAGAACCAGTTAAGTACAGATGTATGGCGAAACAAAAATATATAGAGGATTTAAGGAGTAAGCCAGAATGGTGCCCGCTACGGGAGTTGCCGGAAAGAAATCCAAAGAATCCAGTGGGATAACTATATAGGAGGACAGATATGTATGAAAAGTGATTTAAAGCCTTTCCCGTTTTGCGGGTGTGAAGAAAAATTTACTGCAGAGATACCAACAAAGAGAGGAAAGCGGTATCAGATTATATGCTGCCACTGCGGGGCAAAAACAGGAAGAAAGAAAACGGAAGAAGAGGAAATAGCAGCATGGAATGGCCGCAGCCATACTGAAGAGGTCATAAGTGCTCTCAAAAAAGAGGTTGCGGCTCCTGTTATTAAAGAGTGGGATAAGTCGATAGGCGATCACAGTTATTACAGGTATGTCTGCCCGAAATGCGAAAATGTTTTAAGACCGAGTACGAGAGGTAAGTATTGTCCGTATTGTGGTCAGAGGATAGATTGGGAGGATGAATCATGTGGAAAATAAGGATTGAATACGATGACAAGAGTAAAATTACCCTGACTGGAAAAGGCAAGGATATTGACATTGAGCTGGCTTGGGAGTATTACGACTTGTATGTTGCTGGACGTGCCTGCAGTGCAACATACCAGAGATACCCAAAAAAAGAATATCCTGAAATTACTCTTCAGGAAAAAATAAAGGGATTAGAAGGATGGGAACACCATGAAACTACTCTGTAGGAAAAAATAAAGGAATTGGAAGGATGGGAAAATCATGAAGGAAATAGAAGAGATTTATTAATGTTCTGGTGGCAGCAGGACACGGATACATGGAGGTGATGCCATTGAAAATGACAAAAGAAATGCTGATATCATATAGGAGTAAAAGACAAGAAATAAAAGAACTGGAATATATCCTGAGAAATCGCTGGAAAAGTGAATCTATGATAAGTGTTGACACGATCCTGAATTACAGGAAAGGGTATCCGGTCCCAGAAGGGGTAATGGGTTTTGATTATGAAAGATATGAAAGGCTGCAGGATAGAGACATTAAGCGCAAGGAGAGGCTGGAAAAGGAGTGTAAAGAAGTAGAGGAATTTGTGGGTGAAATCAGAGATAGTACAACACGTAGAATCTTTCAGATGTATTTTATTGATGGAGAAGTCAAACCTTCACAAACCAAAGTCGCAAAGCGTCTGCACTTAGATCGAAGCCGGATAAGCAGAAGAATAGATGATTATTTGAAAAACGCACAAAAAGCACAGAAAGCACATGTATAATAACAATAGAGCCAATGGGTTCATTGCTTTATCTTTCATATATCCTCTTTGTTATTAGGCTGCCGGGTGTCATGGCCCGGTGGCTGAATCAGGCCAGGCGGCGCCTTGTGGTAGAGCCACAAAGACCGCCACTCCTTAATATAATTTTATAAGTGAGGCGAACCCGACCGCTGGGGGAACCGTAGTACATTAACCTCTTGGCTGCCACGGACATAAGAGCCGGGCAGTGATAAGTATAAAGCAAAACGTCTGTATCATTGCCGCGGTACCAGCGACAAGAAAACGGGTGTGGAGTAAAGAACATGGGAGACGTCCCTGGGTGGAGTTGTGAGGGGGTTCTGATACCAAAAGCGGAAGAACATATTTCTGTACAGCTTGAAGTCCTGCAATGCTATAAAGCTGCAAAAAACTTTATCCGTAACAGATGAGACTGGCCGGTGATTGCAGTAGTCCGGCAATTACGGGTAGCGCTCTGGAAGTGTAAGCAGTTTATAGAGAGCATAAGATTCCCTGGTGTCCGGGGTAGGTCAGCAGTGTATATACTTTAAACTGCGTGTTCTAGGTCTGGGATAGCAGCACCGTTACAGCGGTGCAATGTGTGGAGCATACCATCAATGGAAGATGGGCAGGGTCGCGCCCTGGGTTCCGGTTCGATTCCGGATGCGTCCGCTTCGCTTATCTGCCGCCGGGTCACCGGAGAGGCAGGGAGTACAGCAGCATAATGTGCACTGAGTGCTGTGTAGCCTCCGGGATTATCACCCGGGGTAAGCAATAGAGAGCGTCTGGTCAGATAACTGGCTGGGCGCTTTTATTATGGGCATATAGCTCAAACAGTTACGCCGATTCATAAATTTGATCAGGGAGACAAGAATGGATTATCAATCAGCGAAATGGAAAAAGAAAAGAGAGAAGATATTAAAACTGGATAAGTATAAGGACAGAGTGGCGGCTATGTTTGGTAGGACTGCAGCAGCAAATACGGTGCATCATATCTATCCAGCGGAAGAATATCCAGAATATGAATGGTGCGACTGGAACCTGATCTCAGTCAGCCAGGCCACACATAATAGGCTAGAGAACCGGAAGACAGGGGAACTGACAAAGGAAGGTTTGATGCTGCAGCGGTTGATCAAGCCACATGATGAATGGAGGAAGATATGAAAGAATTGTTAGAATCGTTAAAAGACAGTGCAATAAAACATGGAGAAATGCAGAGGATAGATGATATAAACCGATTGGAGAAATATATAGATGATTTGAGGTGGCAGGCCGATGCAAAACCGGTTCCTGCTTTATCGGAGAGCCAAGAAGCAATGTTGCCATATGGCTGTAGTATTAACATCCAGACTGTAAATATAATTTTGGGAAATGATATCCCCCCTGGCCTGGATACCTGATTTGAAATCTCGTCTACTGGGGAGGGTT
Organism: Blautia sp. NSJ-175; assembly: GCF_022867815.1. NCBI lineage: Bacteria > Bacillati > Bacillota > Clostridia > Lachnospirales > Lachnospiraceae > Blautia > Blautia sp. NSJ-175. Next base: position 46,832 of record NZ_JALIFQ010000025.1, on the reverse strand, counting down.
AGCTTTTTCCATCTCCGGGAAGAAAATGAAAAAGGGGGAAGGGACCATGAAAAAAGCAAGCGTTACCAGAAAAAAGAATGAGATATACAAGGAAACAAAAGCAAATATGGAGAAGCTGGGAACGTATAGAAGTGAGTTTGAGGCCCCCATAAAGCGTTATGCAGAACTTAGGTTACAGTTTGATATCCTGAATGAACAGTGGTATGAGGAAGGCTGCAGAATAACAGAGGAGTATACAAATAAATCAGGAGCAACAAATCAGAGAAAGACGGCCCTATACCTGTCCATTGAAACTATGCGGAAAGAACTGATAGATATGGAAAACATATTCGGACTTACACCGAAAGGTTTGAAAATGATAAAAGCAAAAGGGCTTGATAAGCAGAAAGGCAGCGCACTGGAAAAGGCGCTCGTACATGCGGATGAAGAAACATAAGAACTGGGATACAGTGATGGACTATGCATCAGGTATTGTTTCAGGAAAGATACGGGCGAATAAGTATCGTGTTTTGGGATGTGAAAGATTCCTGAAGGACCTGGAAAACCCTGCATATGAGTTTAATCCGCATGATGCAGAATTTTGCATCAATATTATTGAAAGGACCCTATGTCATCAACAGGGAGAAATGAGAGACGGCACACCTTTAAGAGGAACGCCGTTTTTTTTGATGCCGTTCCATAAATTTATCGTATACAACCTTCTTGGATTTAAGTTGAAAGGGACGATAATAAACCGTTTCCATGAATGCCTTATCTTCATACCACGAAAAAATGTTAAGACCAGTTTTGCTGGGGCACTGGCGTATGCGCTTGGACTTTTATACCGGATGTCGGGATCAAAGATCTATGTGGTAGCAGCAGCACAGAAGCAGACACTTGAGACATTTAACTTCATAAAATACAACATTGTGAATATGGGGGAGGAGGAAAGGTTCCGGATCATAGATAACAATAATGAACATTCCATCAGTGCAGAGATCGGAGAAGGGTTGTTCGTGCTTAATGCTTTGGCGGCGAACCCGGATTCACAGGATTCATTTAACTGCAACGTAGCGATCGCGGATGAAATGCACGCCTTTAAAAAACCAAAGCAGTATAACCTTTTTAAGGAGGCAATGAAAGCTTATTCCAATAAATTAATGATAGGGATATCGACGGCAGGGGATGATCCTAACGGATTCCTGGCAAACAGAGTGAAATACTGTAAAAAGGTATTAGACGGACAAGTAGAAGATGAACAATATTTTATATTTATCTGTGAGGCAGACCCACAAAAAGGTGAAGACGGGAATGAGTATATTGATTATCTGAACCCAGAAGTGCATGAAATGGCAAACCCGGCATATGGGGAGTCAATAAGGCCAGAAGATATGATAACGGATGCTGTGCAGGCCCAGAATGACCCACAGCAGAGAAAGGATTTCTTTGCAAAATCATTGAATGTATTTACCAGTGCGGTAGACACCTACTTTGATATGGCAGTTGTGCAAGCGTCCGATGAAAAGTATAACTGGACAATGGAAGAACTTTCAAAGCTGCCGGTAACATGGTATGGAGGAGCGGACTTATCCCTCATGCATGATCTGACTGGGACTGCGCTGCATGGGAGATATAAAGATGTAGACATTGCGATTACACATGCTTTTATGCCTATTGCAGTCGCAAACGTAAAGGCAGAAGAAGATAACATACCGTTTTTCTGGTGGCAGGAAAAGGATTGGTTAACGATGTGTAACGGAAATGTAATTGACTATGAAGAACCGGTGAAATGGTTCATAGCAATGAAAAAGATGGGATTCAAGATAAAGTGGGTAGGATATGACCGGAGATACAGCCGGGAATTTGTACTCAAAATGAAAAAAGCTGGGTTCAGAATGCGTGACCAGTCACAGCGTTATGTAGAAAAGACAGAGGCATTCCGTGAAATAGAAAATAAATACAAAGAGCAGAAGTTTTACTACTGTCATAACCGTGCCTATGAGTATTGTATAGGAAATGTCAAAGCCATAGAGGATAGTGATGACTTTGTACGCTTTGAAAAAGTAGAACAAAAACTACGGATAGATTTGTTTGACGCGGATGTGATAGCAGCAAAGCAAATGCTGATAGACATAGAAAAATCGCAGAAAGCAAGTGAATGGTTTTCATAGGAGGGGATCATGTCAAAGAAAAAGAAGAAGCAGACCAGGGCGGAGCCAAAAGGGAATACTTTTTTATGCAGCATGGAGGCGTATGACACTTTATGCTGCAATGGGTATACCAGACTGACCGACAACCCAGAGGTTATGTCAGGGGTAAACAAAATCTGTGATCTGATATCAAGTATGACAATTTATCTGATGGCAAACACAGACAAGGGCGATATCAGGATAAAGAATGAACTTGCGAAAAAGGTGGACATATACCCAAACAGGTATATGACAAGAAAAACATTCATTTCCGCTGTAGTAAAGTCTATGCTCCTGGATGGGGACGGGAACAGCATCGTGTTCCCTACAACAGAGAATGGTTATTTAAAAGACTTGATACCGGCAAGACCGGGAAGCGTTTCATTCATACCGGATGATTACGGGTACAAGATATATTATGAGGGCATGGAGTACGATCCTGATAACATCCTGCATTTTGTCATTAACCCGGATACCTATCGCCCATGGAAAGGAACGGGATACCGTACCACTTTAAAAGCAGTTGCAGACAGTTTGAAACAGGCCGAAAAAACTAAAAAAGGATTTATGGAAAGCAAATGGAAACCGTCTATGGTGGTAAAAGTCGATGCGTTGACAGAAGAGTTTTCCAACAAAGAAGGAAGAAAGGCTTTATTAGAAAGCTACATTGAAACGTCTGAATCAGGGGAGCCATGGATGATTCCGGCAGAGCAATTTGATATCAAGGAAGTAAGGCCGCTCTCCCTGAATGATATAGCACTTCCTGATTCGGTAAGGCTGGATAAACGTACTGTAGCAGCAATTTTGGACATACCTTCTTTTTTGGTAGGAGAAGGGACTTTCGATGAAAAAGAGTGGAACAATTTTATTAATACCAGGATACGGACCATTTGTAATGCGATTGAACAGGAGTTTACAAGAAAGCTGCTGTTAAGCCCGGACTGGTATTTTAAGTTCAATCTGCGTTCCTTATACGCATATGACATAAACACATTATCGAATGTGGGGGCAAATATGTATACCAGAGGGATCATGTCAGGAAATGAAGTCAGGGATTGGATTGGGCTGTCACCAAAGGATGGACTGGACGGACTGATAATATTAGAGAACTACATTCCGCAGGGGATGATAGGGGATCAAAAGAAATTGGAACAGGGAGGTGATAAAGGTGAGTGAAATAAGCATGCGTCAGGTCAGGGGAATGCCAGTGAAATTTGAGACAAGGGAAGAATCAGAGAATATCTATATTTCAGGATATTTTGCAGTTTTTAATTCGGACTATGAAATCTGGCCGGGTGCTACGGAGAGCGTGGCGGAAACCGCCTTTGACGGAACACTGTCAGATGATATCCGCTGCCTGATCGACCATGAGACACGGCTCGTACTGGGAAGGACAAAAGTAAATACATTAACACTGAAAGTTGACAGCCGTGGGCTATGGGGAGAAGTCAGGATCAATAAAAACGACGTGGACGCCATGAACCTGTACGAGAGAGTAAGGCGCGGAGATGTGGACCAGTGCAGTTTTGGTTTTGATATCCTGGACGAAGAATTTGAAGACAGGGGCACAGAAGTACACTGGACAATCAAAAAAGTAAAACTGTATGAGGTGTCAGTTGTAACTTTTCCTGCATATACGGAAACCGCCGTAAGTGCAAGAAAGCAGCAGGCGGAAACAATTAAAAAACGCAGTATTGAGGCATGGAAAAAAAGAATGATAGAAAAATTGAAGGGAGAAAGATAATGGCATTAAAAGCATTATTACTTAGGAGTCGTCTTGATAAAGTGAAAAAAGAACTTGGAGAGCTGAGGGGAAAAGATGCGGATTTCCAGAAGCGGGAAAAGGAACTGGAAGAGGCAATCAATGAAATGACAGAGGATACACCGGAGGATGACAGAAAGGAAATTGAATCACAGTCTGAGATATTCCAGGAAGAGAAAGAGGAACATGATAAATCTGTGAAAGATCTGGAAGAAGAGATTAAGAAAATCGAAGGCGAGATTAAAGAGGAAGAGAAAAGAAGCACACCGCCTGCAGCAGAAATCAGAGAAAGAGAGGAAGGTAAAACAACCATGATGGAAAGAAAGAAATTTGAGGATATGAACATGCAGGAAAGGCATGAGTTCTTTAACCGTTCTGATGTAAAGGAGTTTGTTACCGGAATCAGAAGTATGGTGACTAATAAGCGTTCGATCGGGAACACAGAACTGATCATTCCGGAAGTGATGCTGCCAATGCTGCAGCAGATTACATACGGTGCATCCAAACTGCTGAAATATACTGACATGGAGATACTGACAGGAACATCCAGAATGGTAGTGTCAGGGGCAGAACCGGAGGGGGTATGGACAGAGCAGTGCGGAACACTGAATGAACTGTCACTTGGGTTCACAGATGTAGAGATGGATGGATTTAAAGTGGGAGGTTTTTTTAAAGTATGCAATGCTATCCTGGAGGACAATGATATAGATTTGACAGGGAAGGTCATTAATTCGCTGGGTGTATCTATTGCGAAGGCAGCAGATAAAGCGATTGTTTACGGAAAAGGCGCAAAAATGCCCCTCGGATTTGTGACACGGCTGGCGCAGGAAGCAAAGCCGGAAGGATATTCGGCAACGGAGCGGGAGTGGAAAGACCTTCACGAAAGTAATGTCATTACAATCACCGGAAAAAGCGGGGTTAATCTTTTTAAGGAAATTGTAAAAGCAACGAAAAAAATTGCGAATGATTACAGCAAAGAAGGACTGGTGTGGATTATGAACAAATCTACGCATGTGGACCTTGTTGTTGAGGCTATGGGAAGTAATATGGCTGCAGCTATCGTATCAGGCATGTCTGACACAATGCCGGTGATTGGGGGAGCTCTGGAAGAGCTGGAATTTATGGCTGATGGAGACATTGCATTCGGATATATGAAGAACTATAAAACAGTACAGAGAAAGGGTATCCAGATTGGGCAGTCTGAACATGTGAAGTTCCTGGAAGACCAGACATTATTTAAAGGAACCGCAAGATATGACGGCAAACCGATTATTGCGGAGGCTTTCGCGATCATGAATATAGCAGGGGCAGCACCGGGGATGACCGCAACATTTCCGGATGACAAAGCGAATACAGAAACACCGTAATATAAACAGGGAGGAAGGTCATGCAAAGAGGGCAACAGTTGGATATTTTAAAAATGGATTTGCAGATTATGCATGATCTGCATGATGAATACCTGACAAAATTATTGGAACTTGCAGAGGACAAGATAAAAGAGGAAGGGATTAAATTAGACGAAAGCTTAGGAAGCAGCATGGTGGCAATCCACTATGCTGCTTATCTTTTTAGGAGGCGTGCAAGCAATGAAACGAGTATGCCACGCCATCTGAGATATGAACTTAATAATATGCTTATGAGCCAGAAAGGGAAAACAAGTGACATTTGACGATGGGATCATAAAAATATATGCAGTAAAAAATATTGCAGCTCCGGGGGAAAAACCCAGGGATGGGCTGATATATAAAAGTTCTCATTATTTCGGTTATGAAACAGTAGGAATACAAAGGCATTATACTGCACTGCAGGCAAAAGAGAAAGTAGCAGAGGTAGTACATATATGGCGTGACCGCGATATCCATGGGGATGATGTATGCATCATTGATGGATGTCAGTACAGATGTACGCTTGTACAACATGCAGATGATGAAAACGGTCTGCAGATAACAAGGATATCGCTGGAAAGGCTGGGTGAAAAATATGCTGAATTTTCTTGCGGTGGAAAGGGTTAAGAATGCACTCTTAGAAGTGACAAAAGAAGTGTATCACTATGAAGCCGGAAATAAAGGGGAACGCTATATCGTGTATTCAGAAGATGCAGAAGCGTCGGGACTGCATGGTGACAACAGAAAATTGTCACAGGCCATTCAGGGTACTATAGACTTGTTCACAAAGAATGAAAATGATGAATGGGCAGCAGGGATACAGGACACAATGCAGCGGAACCGGATAGCGTTCAGGTTGGGGACTGTAGAATATGAAGATGAAACACAATATATCCATTACCAGTGGATCTTTGAGGTGAGTTAATGGCGGTACTGCAGATAAAGGGACTGGATGAATATGCAAAAAAAATAAAGACGCTGTCAAAAAATGCAGACAGTGTCATGAAAAGAGTGGTTTATGATGGTGGGGCGGTTATTGCAGATGCAGTAAAGGCAGGGCTTAAAGAACTGCCTGTAGAGGAAGGAAAAAACGGACTGCCATTATTTGGGACACCAGAAGCGCCGATAACAGGGGTGTCAAGGGTACAGAAAGGAGACCTTATTGACAGTATGGGACTTGCACCCATACAGGAATTTAAGCAGGGATATATAAGTACAAAGTTAGGCTGGGACGGATACAGTAAGATGCGGACACGTAAGTATCCCAAAGGAGTTCCAAACCAATTACTGATGCGCTCGGTGGAGAATGGGACATCATTCAGAAAGAAAAATCCAATAGTGAGAAAAAGTGTGGCAAAGGCAAGGAATACAGCTATAGAGTCGATGGCAACCAGAGCAGAGAAAGAAATAAAGGAGGAGTTTAAAAATGGCAGTTAAAGGGCTTTCAATTCCGGTTTGCGGAGTATATGAGAACACAGATGGAGTAGTAAAATACAAAGAGCCATTTGTGGCAGATCACGCGGTTGAATATGGGGTGTCATGGGAAGTGAGTGATGATAACCCATTACATGGAGATAACAAAATTGTAGAAAATGCAAAAGGAAGTTTCCAGAGTGGGGAATTGACACTGGGAACTACAGATTTGCCGCAAGAGATATCGCAAAAAATCCTTGGAGTGAAGACAAAAGAAATAGAATTTGGGCCTACGGCAGCAAAAATCCAGACTACAGAATCGACATTCGATGACGATTTAAAAACACCGTATTTAGGATTTGGAATCATTGAGGAACACCAGATAGAAGACACAGACAAATACAGGGCAGTTTTTTTCCCGAAAGTGTATTTTAATGTGCCGGAGGAAGCTGCAACTACACGTGGCGAGAGTGTAGAGTGGCAGACAAAAAGCATTACTGGCAAAATTATGCGGTCAGATGCCGTGGACGAGGAAAACAAACACCCATGGATGCAGGATGCATGGTTTGAAAAAGAATCGGAAGCTATTGAATACCTGATGTGGAAATGTGGGAAGACATGGGAGGGTGCATGATGCTGAGTTATTTAAAAATTGCTGGAAAAAATTATCCATTATCATTTTCTTTAGGAGCACAGAAAGCAATTGCAGCGAAATATGGTGGAATGAAGATCCTGGATGCGTTTACAGATGATGATGTTACCGTAGAGAATATTGATATGCTCGTTTGGATGACGGAACTTTTTATCGCACAGGGATGTGCATATAAAAATTATTTTGAAAAAGATATGCCCATACCCGATGATTCTCCGGTCGATAAAGATGGAAAATGGATACCTATTTCGGCAGAGGCTATAGAAATAGGTATCACAAATCTTGAAGGTCTGCAGGATGTCGTTAGGGCGATAGCGATTTGTATAGCTGCATCGAGTAATCAGGAAATAGAAACAGAACCCACAGAGGATGCGGTAAAAAACATAGAAGCCGCGCAGAGCAAATAAGCTTTGCGTGGCTTGATTATTGGGGGAGGAAACTTGGAATGCCAGTATTGGAATATTCTTGCATGCCAATAGGGGAGTTCATAGATTTAATCAGTGTATCTCAAATCATCAGTGGGGCAGCGAGAGAAGCAGTACATAGAGAAGACAGGTATATACCAAATTTGAGGTGAGGGAATGGCATATGATATCGGGCCGCGGATTGGATTGGACGGAGAATCAGAGTTCCGAAAACAGTTAAACAATATCAATACGGAGTTAAAGACACTGGGCACAGAGATGCAGAAAGTCACTTCGGAATTTGCGGACAATGCAAACGGGCAGGAAGCATTGATTTCTAAAAATAAAGTGTTAAACAGCTCAATCGACGCACAGAATAAAAAACTGGAAGCTGCAAAAAAGGCGCTTTCAGAGGCAACAAAGAAGTTCGGTGAAGGTTCTACGGAAGCATTGAAGTGGCAGCAGGTGGTAAATCGTTCTGAAACAGAATTAAATAAATTAGAAACAGAATTGAAGCAGAACAATGAAGCGCTGGATGAGATGGACAAAGGGTTGCGTGATACAGAGAGCGGAATGAGGGACGTTGCAGAGGCCGCAGAAGATGCTGGAAGAGAAAGCAGTGCATTTGGGGACAACCTGAAAGCAAGCGTTATCGGACATGGGATTGTGGAAGGGATAAAATCAATCGCCTCTGCAATATCAAATATTGTGGAGGAAACAAAAGAATACAGGAAAATCATGTCAAGCTTGGATGTTTCAAGTGAAAAGGCCGGATATTCTGCAGAAGAAACAACGCAGAGTTATAAAACGCTATATGGTGTGCTGGCGGATGATCAGACAGCAGCCACAACTACTGCAAACCTGCAGGCATTAGGGTTAAACCAGGAAGAATTAACAACACTCATTAATGGGACAATAGGTGCCTGGGCTTCATATGGAGATTCCATACCCATAGACGGGCTTGCAGAAGCGATAAATGAGACTGCAAAAGTAGGGACGGTTACAGGAACATTTGCTGATGTGCTGAACTGGGCAGGGACAAATGAAGATACATTTAATGAAAAATTGGCCGCATGTTCCTCTCAATCAGAAAGAACAAACCTAATCATGCAGGAACTTGCAAATCAAGGGTTAATGGAAGCTGGGAAAGCGTGGCAGGACCAAAATGCAGATTTAGTGGCTGCAAATCAGGCTGCGGCCGATTTTGACAGTGCGATGGCAGAAATGTCAGAGCGTGTAACACCAGTCTCAAATGCCGTGCATGAGGGAATTAATAAAATCTTGGAAAAACTGCTGGAACTGACTGAAAATGTTGACTTTTCAAAAGTCAGCACAGGAATAGAGAGTGCATTCACCTATTTGGCTGATACTGTAGTACCAAAGATAATAGAATTTGGGACATTTCTCATAGACAATAAAGATATAATCATTGGTGCTTTGGAAGGTGTGGGATTGGCATTCGCTGCATGGAAGATTACAAAAATAGGAACGGGTCTTTTAGGCGTGTTGAGTGGAACGACTCAATTATCAACAGTTTTACCAGGGTTAACAGGAGGCGTAAAGGCTTTGTCCGGTGCTATAGCTGCAAACCCGATAGGCGCTGTCATTACGTTGATCACTCTGCTGATCACAACATTCATGCATCTCTGGAATACGAATGAAGAATTTCGTAATAATGTTACTGCATTAATGGCGGACTTAAAAGAAAAGGTTTCCAATGTAATAGAATCAATCAAGAAGTTTTTCAGTGAATTAGGAGAAAAAATAAGCAGTACATTTTCATCCATAAAGGAGACAGTTACAGGTAAAGTACGGGAGATAAAAGAAGGGGCTATTGAAGGATTCAGAAATATAGTATCAGGTATTAAAACAAAAGTGTCTGAAATAAAAGATACAGTAGTGGTAGGATTTGAGAATGCAACGGATTATATTACTTCACTTCCAGGAAAAGCGATAGAGTGGGGAAAAGATTTTATTCAGGGCTTGATTGACGGTATAAAATCAAAAATTTCAGGAATAAAGGATGCAGTCAAAGGCGTAGCCGATAAGATAAAATCATTCTTACATTTTTCCGTACCTGATGAAGGCCCATTAACAAGTGCCCCAGAATGGATGCCGGATATGATCGAGCTTATGGTGAGCGGAATTAAGAAGAGCCAGCCGGAACTTATGAAGGCTATTGGGAGTATGGCAGGAAATATGCAGGATACACTTAGCATGGATAGCGGGACGATGACATATAGCGCAAACATAAATCAGCCAATATATCACACTACGATTGTGAAACTGGATGGAAAGGAAATATATAAAAACGCAGAACGGTATATAGGAGGGAAACAGAGAAGCAGAATGGCGGTGATAGGAAAATGACATATGGATATGATATAGAATATGCAGGAGCAAGTGCCGAAAGCATAGGAATGTATGTTGTAAAAAGACCGGACATTCCAGCACCAGACTATGATATGGAAACCATAATTATACCAGGAAGAGATGGTGTACTCCATGAGGACAAGATGCGTTACAACCAAATAGAAATTAAAATTGAGTTTAATTACATGGAAACGCCTGACCGTTGGGTAGAAATGTGGCGGTGCGCAAAACGGTGGCTGTCTGCGAAAAATGCTAAGTTGAAATTATCGGACGATACAGATTATTATTATTTTGTATATTTTGTAAGGCTGGAATCAAATGAAAGAGTAGCGTATGAACTGGGAAGGTTCAACGCTACTTTTTTATGTGCACCTTATATGTATCTAAATGCAGGGACTGTTGAAAGAAAACAGGAACTTTCCCCAGTATTCCTTTCCACGGCAGCCGGGAATCCGATAATGGACGCAGCCGGGAATCGGGTATTATCTACCTGCATGTCAACGACCACTCTAAATGCTCTTGATACATGTCACCCCTTATATAGGATTGTGGGAAATGGAATATGTTCTTTTTCTGTAAATGGAAATTGGATGTACGCCAATGTGCAGGGGGAGTTGATCATTGACACAGAGCTGCAGGCGGCGTATAGGCAAGATGGCGTAAAAATGAATCAAAAGGTCACAGGGGATTACACTAAGCTTTACTTTGTACCAGGGAAAAATGAGATTATGACCGGGAGTGATTTTGATTTTTATATAACGCCGAGATGGAGGTCACTATGATACAGATATATAATGCAGACAATAAAAAATACGACAGCAATGGAGATGCAGTCCTGCAGCCAATATCCTGTGATGTGGAAGAGATCCTGAAAGGGACCTGGGAACTGACACTTGAAAATCCACCAGATAGCAACGTGAACCTGATCAGATCAGGGGCCGTTATAAAGGCGGATACCAACATAGGGGACGGGCAACTGTTCAGAATCTACGAACATGAAAAGTCAGATTCGGGGGTGACTGCAAAGGCATACCCCATTTTTTACGACTGCGGGAAAGAGGTCCCAATACTTGATAAACGCCCCACAAACAAGACAGGAAATGAAGCACTGCAGATACTTACCCAAGGCACGCAGTACACAGCGGAATCCGATATAAGGAGTTCCCGGACAGCTTATTTCATAAAAATGAACCTCTTGCAGGCGATTAATGGAGATGATGATAACAGTTTTATAAACCGATGGGGCGGAGAACCTGTATATAACAATTATCATGTGATTATTAACGGCCGCGCCGGAGGGGATTACGGGGCAAGGGTTGCTTTTGGATACAATCTGCAGGGGATTAAGGAGCATGTTGATTTTGACAACGTGATAACCCGCATCATCCCGGAGGCATATAACGGATATATGCTGGACGGGGACAGCCCATGGGTGGATAGTCCGAACATCAAAAAGTACCCCATTGTGTATACAAAGGTTATACAGTACAGTGAACTGAAACTACAGGAAGACTGTACGGGAGAAGAGGAAAAAGGCTATGAAACCCTGGAAGAGTTGAGAACTGCCCTTATAGAGCGGGCGAAACAGGACTTTAAAGACGGCGTGGATAGGCCGGAAGTATCCTACGATGTGGATTTCATACCACTGGAAAACACAATGGAGTATGAAGACTTTAAGGACCTTGTAAAAATAAATTTAGGTGACAGCATAGAGTGTGAGAACAAAAAACTGGACATCGTGACAAAGGGTCGGGTGACAAGCCTGACATATGACTGCATCAAACAGAGAATCAGATCTCTTCATATAGGTGATATTGAATCAAATTATTTTGACAAGATGTCTCTGGTCATGCAGGCGGCGGCAAAAGCGATCACAGAAAGTGGCGGGCTGAAAGGCGAAAAAATCATAGGAATCATGAATGCTGCTATAACACAACTGCGAGCACAGAGTACAAGAGCAAAAAAGGCAGAGGTTGTAGCAATGATCTGTGAGGACCTGGACCCGGAAAGCCCGGACTTTGGCGCTATGTGTATTGGAACAAAAGGGTTTATGATCGCGTCGGAGCGTACCGCAGATGGAAAGGACTGGGACTGGAGGACATTTGGGACAGGATATGGGTTCATCGCAGACTGTATCGTAGCAGGCCTTCTAGCATCCAGAAACTACAACGAGGAGACTGGGGAAGGGTTCTATATCAACCTGGATACCGGGGAAGTCTCAATGAACAATGCCCATTTAAAGGGAGAGATAGAGTCAAAAAGAGACGGATATGGATTGTACGTGAGTATCACACCGGGGGCAATAAGCCTTTTATCCGATTTTAACGGTAAAAAGGTTAGAGTTTTTAGGATAAGCGGCGGGGCAACACTGGACGAAGCAACTGGAGACTTGCGGGTGGTAACCCCATATATCACAATGGGACCTAAAAGTAATTCATTTTCAATACAATTTGAAGATAATATCATGAACGCCTGGAGATTTGGAAAGACAGGGATAAAGGACAGTGGAACATACGTCCAGGGAGCTAAGAGCGGAAGGGCGGAATTTTCGGATGGGACTTATCTGGATTTTTCAAGAGGTTGGCTGTCAGGCGGAAGAGATAAAGACGGAAATGAATTTTAGGAGGACAGAAGATGGCACTGATAATCAGCAATGCATATCTGGAGCGGTCGCAAATGACAGACAACGCACAGTATATCGCGGATTACCTGATAAGTAACGGGTGGACGCAGAATGCGGTTGCGGCGATATTAGGAAATATGCAGCGGGAATCAACGATGAACCCCGGATTATGGGAATCCCTTATTTACGGCAATATGTCAGGCGGATACGGTTTGGTACAGTGGACACCGGCAACGGAATATACATCATGGGCGGATGCCAGAGGATATCCATGGGGAAACAATACCGGTAATCCGATAGCATATTTTAAAGGACAATTGGAATGTATTTTATGGGAAGTGGCAAACAACCAGCAATGGATTGCCACTTCCTCTTTTAATTTCTCTTTTTCCGAATTCACAAGATCAACACAATCACCGGAATATCTGGCAGAGGCGTTCATGCGGAATTATGAGAGACCAGGAGTACCGGAACTGGAAGAGCGAAAACAGAATGCCCGGTACTGGTTTGAAAATCTCACATACGGAGAGAGCAAGATTGAGGATGTTGTACAGCTTGTACTTAGCCGCGTTGGAAAGAATACCTATTCCCAGGATGGAGCACTGAGGGAACGCGTATTTGATGAGCCTACAGGATATAGCGATTGTTCTTCGCTGATGTGGAAAGCATTTGAGCGCGGGGCAGGTATCCAGATTGGAACATGGACCGGGGACCAGATGGAGCATGGGGACCTGGTGTGGCACAATCCGAATTATGAGGATGTGTTTTCTTTGGACATGCAGCAGATTTCCGGGGCAAAGCGTGGGGACCTGGTATTCTGGGGTAACAGCGATGACCCAAATGCATCTACGCATGTAGAGATGTATCTGGGAAATGACCAGTTTGTAGGCCATGGTTCGGGAATAGGACCGCGAGTAAAAACAGCCAGCGCATATACGCACAGCGGGAAACTGGTGGAGGTGCGCAGATACCTGCAGGGAGTGACACCGCCGCCACCGAAAGGTGTCTATCTTGTAAGGTGGATACCGGGGATACATTGAAAGAAGGTGAAGGGATGATACAGCATATCATACCGGTATACTTCCTGCGGGATGGGATACAGGCCAGAATAGAAACAGTGCAGGGAGATTCCGGAAGAGAATTTGTTTTTAATGCAGAGGATATTACCCTGACAAATGATATGTCGGCAAAGGTTTATATTAAAAAACCCAGTGGTTTTTCCTGCTATAGCAATGCAGCTATACAGGATAATGCTGTAACGGTAAAAGCAACTACGCAGATGATAGCAGAGACGGGAGTCAGCCTGGGCCAAATACAGCTTTACAGGGGGAATGAAAAGGTGACAAGCTTTTTGTTCCGGTTAGATGTAAAGGAATCAAAAGTTGATGCGACAGGAATTGAAAGTAAAGACGAATTTACGATCCTGGAACAGACCATAAAAGAAGCACTTGCAGCGATCAATGCGGCGAACACTGCGAGGAGTGCGGCGGAAGAGGCGGCAAAGAAAGCAGAGAGCGCGGCGGAGGCAGCGAATACTTCATCCGGCAATGCTGATACAGCAGCAGAAAGGGCAAATACAGAGGCAGAGAAAGCAGTTACCGCAGCAGGGAATGCGAATGATGCGGCAGTTCTGGCAACCGAAGAGGCAGGAAATGCAGAAAAAGCAACTACAAATGCCAATGCAGTTTATGAGAAATTAAAAAATATGAATGTGGAACAAGTCAACCAGGATATCACAGATATCAAAGATGCAATAGCTAAAACGATCATGGTGGAGGGATAGCATGGCAGTAAAGACAATACAGGCCACAATTAACGGCCAAACAACAACGCTCACAAAAAACAGCACCACAGGAAAATGGGAGGCAACCATAACAGCCCCCAGTTTGTCCAGCTACAAACAGTCAGGGCATTACTATCCAGTAACGGTTAAAGCAACCGATGAAGCAGGGAATGTAGCCACAAAGGATGCATCAGACGCGACGCTGGGAAGTAAGCTTCGGTTGGTTGTAAAAGAGAAGGTAGCGCCGGTCATCACGATCACAGCGCCGACAGCGGGTGCATATCTTGCAAACAATACACCTGAGATCAAATTTAAAGTGACGGACAACGATTCTGGCGTGAACCCGGATACCATTAAGATCACAATTGACAGTGGTGCTGCTATCACAGCGGGAATTACAAAAAATGAAGTTTCAGGCGGATATGAATGTACATATAAGCCGACCACAGCCCTTTCGGACGGCAGCCACACGATCAAGGTGGATGCGAGCGACTACGACGGAAATGCGGCTGCGCAGAAATCCGTAACCTTTAAGATTGATACCGTACCGCCGACACTGAGCATTACCAATCCTGCAAATGGACTGATCACAAATAAGGCAGCCTGCACCGTATCCGGTACGACAAATGATGTCACATCCAGCCCGTGTACAGTGACCATTAAGCTGAATAGCGGAGCGGCTGAGGCTGTGACAGTGAACGACGATGGAACATTCAGCAAAGCGTTGACCCTGGCGGCAGGTTCCAACACGATTACAGTAGTTGCTACAGATAAGGCTGGTAAACAGACCACTGTTACCAGGACGGTTACTCTGGATACGACACCGCCGTCTATTACAGAGGTAACAATCACACCGAATCCGGTTGATGCTGGTAAGACATTTGTGATCAGCGTAACCGTGACAGACTGATATGGTGACGCGCTTAGAGGGGAAAGTTGACGGTAACAATATGATTTTTGTGCGGGGAGATGGGGACATGTGGGAAACCACTGTCCCCGCTGACATTGACGGGACGTATATAGTAGAGCTGACGGCCTGGGACGAGGCAGGGAATTACTGCTTTACGACAAGGTGGCTCCTCACGTTTGACCCGTCAAGTCTTTGCGCGCATCTCGTTCCGTGCCCGTATAGGGTGGAGCTGTTGCCGTCAGCTTATTACGCGGAATTAGTGCAACCGATATGTAACGGGAGGTGTTAGAGTATGGCCCTGAGATGTGAGATTGACATAGGGGAGACCCGGATAATCCAAATTGGAATACATAATATCCACGGTGAGCCTTTTAATATCCTGTCAGCAGATTACAAGCTGGCAGAGAAATATACCGGGGATATTGTAGGGACCGGGAAAGCGGATATTGAGAAACACATATTAAGGGCTGTGATAACGCCGCCGCAGGCCGGGACCTATCTTTTAAAATACACATATCAGATAGGAATGGAAACACTGGTGGAGGTTGTGGAAGTGAAGGTGAAGTAATGGCATTGATAAATTTCAGGATAACAGACGTGCAGCTTACACCCCAGACTGTCACAGTGTCGGGTACCTTTATTATATCGGTCACGGTGGAAAATATAGTACATCCGATAGAAGAGGCTGCCGGAAGTGCGTTATTGGATGCTGCCGGGAATGTGCTGGAATATGTACCGCGGGAAGATTGGAACCTGGAAACTGCGGCAGGGGAACCGATAGTTGCAGCAGACAATGAGAAATTAATAGTCATAAGCGAATAGGGAGGAATTTAAAATGGCAGAAATAACAGGAAAGAAAATAAAACAGTTAGAAGCAGCAACAACCATAAATACAACAGATGATTTTATTATAGAGACTACACCGTCTACTGGATCGCCGGTAACAAAAAGGGCAGCTGCATCTGTAGTAAAAGAAATGATAAATCGTGAACTAAACTCCGCTTTAGGAGGTTTTCAAATTCTTATAGGTAAAGTGGATATCACGCCTAAAGTGAATACACCAACTGCAAAAGCAATCACGTTTAGTCGTGAATTTGCATCGGCACCGGTTGTTATTACCTGTCCTGCCAGCTCAGCACCAGGAACAGCTATAACAGGAACGTCAGCATCCGATGTAACCAAAAGTGGATGTAATATTTACCTTACGCGTAGTGGAACAACAACCAGTACAATTATGTGGGTTGCAATAGGACCAGCAAAATAAATTTTTTACAGAGGCCCAATTGCAACCCATGACATATCTGTATATGTGTCATTTATGCGTAGCACGTATATGTCAAAACCTGTTTTTGATGTATCCATTGTTCCATATCCCAGTAATGCTTTCCCGGAAACAGATGATCTTGCGGTAAGAAATACTTCCGGGGCTTCTTTAAAAGCCTTTGGAAAAGTTACATGAACAGAGGTTTGTTCATTTGGTATCGGGATTATTCTGGTTTTTCCTGTCTGAATGCCGAAACCTCCTAAAGCGGAGTTTTGCACACAGAAAGAAGGTGATTTGAATGGAAATCAGATCAAGACCGGAGACGGTCTTATTTTTATACAAAAAATCATGAAAGCGAGGAACTTACATGTGACAGAATGGGAAGTATTTGGTGTTATTGTCGCTCTTGTAGCCTTTGCAATATCCATAGGGACGCCAATAGTAAAGCTCAACACATCAATCACCCGGTTAATTGACCGGTTAAACATGCTGGATGAGGGAATGGATGAACTGACAGCCAGAAATAGCAAATCCCATGAAAGGCTGTGGAAACATAATGAAGAGCAGGATGATAAACTGCATGACCACGAAACACGAATCACTATTTTAGAGAAAAAGGAGAGATGAACATGGACTTAAATTTTTTGATGGATTATATCAATCCGGTAATATTAGGTATCTGCCTTCTGGTGGGGTATGTGATTAAGACCGCGATACCGGGGATCAAAAATAGGTACATCCCACTTGCCACTCTTACGATGGGCACCATTATTGCAATACTTATCAACATGAGCAGTGGCATTAATGCAGAGGTGATTATAAGCGGTATGACTTCAGGTTTGGCAAGTACGGGCCTTTATGAAATGCTGCGAAATTTGGTTGATAAAGACGGAAAGAAAAAAGCAGAAAATGGACCAGGAGAAGAGGGCGAGTAATCGCTCTCTTTTTATGAAAGGAGCAATATGGGCGTATTGATAATGGGCAGGGCATCTGCATCCGTGAAGCAGATGCAAAAATATATCAAGAGTAAAAATCCAGGTGTAGAACAGACCGTACTGGATATGATACCGCTATATCTGACTGAGGGTGAAGCAGAGGGAGTAAAAGGAGATATAGCATTTGCGCAATCATGTTTGGAGACAGGAAATTTTACCTTCGCCGGATCTGCAGTCAGCCTGAGGCAGAATAATTTTTGCGGAATGGGTGTGACGAAAAATGGAGAGAAAGGTAACAATTTTCCCAGCCCACAATTGGGAATCCGCGCACAGGTCCAGCACCTAAAAGCCTATGCTTGTAACCAACCGCTTAAACAGGGATGTGTAGACCCGCGTTTTCATTTCGTGAAGCGTGGAATGGCAGAATATGTGGAGTGGCTGGGAATACAAGAAAATCCGAATCACACAGGGTGGGCGGCAGGTAAAGGATACGGAGAAAAAATCTTGAAGATACATCGGAATATTTTAAATGTGGAAAGTGAGGAAGAAGGAATGAGAATCAATGTACATGCAGGACATAACTTTAAGGTTCCAGGAGCGGCTGGGGTATTTTCTGAAACAACGGAAGACCGGAAGGTGAAAGACCTGGTGATTCGTAAGTTGCAGGCAGCAGGCCATACAGTCTATGACTGTACAGATGAAAATTCCGGAAGTGTAAGCGGAAACCTTGCAGCTATTGTGGAAAAATGTAATGCCCATGCAGTTGATCTGGATGTATCCATTCATTTTAATTGCTACAATGGCCAGGCTCACGGCACAGAGGTGTTTATATATAACTGGGGCACGGCGGCAGAGCCTTACGCCCAGAGGATTGTAGACAGAATCGGGGAGCTGGGATACACCAAAAGAGGTGTAAAGACAAACTCCAGCCTTTATGTGTTACGGCATACAGCAAGTCCGGCGCTCCTGGTGGAATGTTGTTTCTGTGACAGCGCAGAAGATGCCGGGAAATATACTGCAGAAAAGATGGCGAATGCTATTGTTGCCGGAATTACAGGAAGTGTAATGTCAGGTAATACTCCATCTGGAGATACAAAAGATTGGCTGTCCAGAGGAGATACCGGAGCAGAAGTGACAGAATGGCAGAAAAAACTGAACATATTTGGCAGTGGAGTAAACGTGGACGGAGAGTTTGGACAGGACACAGAGACACAGACTATCCGGGTGCAGCGCCTTGTGGGTGTGAATCCTGATGGATGCGCAGGCGAGAAGACAAGGGTAGCCGTAGATGCATACCTGAAAAAGAATAATTGGATACAGGTCCGTGATGGCCGCTGGTGGTACCGCCATGCAGACGGCGGATATGTAAAAAACGATTGGGAGAAGATCGGCGGAGTATGGTTCTTCTTTGATTCTGCGGGATGGATGAAAACAGGATGGATTGAATGGAAAAAGAATTGGTATTACCTGAAAGCCAATGGTGCTATGGTGTCAGATAACTTGGTCCGTACTGGCGGAAAAATCTACTATGTGGACAAGTCCGGAAAGATGTGCTACACTGATAAAACAGGAGCGCTGAAGTAACTGTTAACCACACAGAGTGTCAACTGTAAAACGCTGTAAAGCCCCGGCGGAGAACCGGGGCTTTTTTTAAATCTTATTATATTTAAGGGACACTCGCTTTTCGTTGCCGTCTTTGTCGACGACTATGAAGTAAGGATTTTCATTTCCTGCAAGGATTTCATCAGGGAGATAATCCCATCCCCACGGTGAGGTGAACATCACATCGCCGCCGTTTGTCTCAAACATATCCCATCCTTCTGGAACCTCAATCTCTACCTTGTCACTGCATGTAGCAGTGGCGTGAGGAGCATTTGCTGTCCATACCTGTCTTTTCTCTGCAGATAAAACACCATAGTTTATATATCCTGTAAATTTTTTCATTTTGTATCCCCCTTGTAATTTAAAATCTAATTTGCTATAATTTAGTTGCTGGGGGAGCGGTGGCAAGCCCGCCCTCCCTTGGGTTCTGTTAAGTCCTATTCGGACTTATTTTTTTCGTTATCTTTCAGTATCGTAAGACTGTCGATTTTCTTTAGAGCCTCTTCTTTATCTTTACTTCCCTCAACTATCATCCTGACCATTTCCATGATTGTTTTAAATTCATCTCTTGTCATATCTTCCATATGTACTCCTTTCTGATATTCGTTAAGTTACTTGCCTTAACTATCTTTATTATAAACTATTTTTGGTTTAATGTCAAGATATAATCTAAACTTATTTTGGTTTATTTTCTCCTTCTACATATTTAATTATGTTCCCAGGTTGCATGTCCAGTAACTCACATAATTGTTCAAGTGTTTTAATTCCGACCATATCCCCTTTTCTTAATTTTTGCATTGCAGACTGACTCAATATGTTTTCTTTTAATATACGCGTGCTGTTGTAGCCTGATTCTTTCAAGGTATCAATAACATTGATTTTATAAACAAGCATACGGAATACCTCCTTTTCTTATATTGTAAAACCATCCTGTTTTAATGTCAATAAAATAATCCAAAAAAAGTTTAAAAACCTATTGACAATAAACCATATTTGGTTTATAATTAAATCAAGATAAAGGTAACGAAAACAACATACACCATAAATAAGATTAAGGGGGAAAGAAAAATGAAGATTGATAATTATAGTATAAAAGCAAATAACTGTGGCGGATGGATTGTCAAAGGAGATACAGAAAAATTTGGAGTACAGCAGATTTTATTTGAAAGTCCATTCTTTAGTGAATGTGTGGAGTATTTAGAAAAGAATGATTGTGTATATTCTGTAGAAACTGAAATTGATAAAGTGAGAGACGTGCAAATTGCATATCGGATGTTTCACAGGATTCACCGTGAAAATGGAAAGTTGGTGGGATATAACAATAAGTGGGGATGGGAGGAACTTAATATTGATGGGTTTGAGTTATTCGAGCCGTTGAAAGCAAAGAGGACACGGATTGATGGTGGGGGATATGAACACAATGAAACACTTAAATTAGGCACAGCGTGTACATGGTAAATATTATTATTTCCGCCCCGCCAGGAAAATGTCGGGAGAAAGAGAGGATTATATGGAATATACAGAATATGGTCTTAGGATTGGTTTAGATGAATTAAGGGAAATGCTTGAATATGCTGAAAATCGTGCCCAGTATGACAACATGGAACACTGCCTCTATATTAAAGGGGGAGAGCGACCAAACATTACACAGTATTGCTGCTATGCGGAGTGTAACCCTATCAATCACACATACTGCGCAAAGTAATAAAAGGGCCGGACAGCGAACCAGGGGTGCAACTCCCCTGGCGGCCCATCGGCTTGCAAGCCACAAGTACCTGTAATGCTACCATGCCTGCCTATGGATGCAGCACAGGCCGGTCACCCATCGACAAAATCACGCCCCGGTGAAGTAATCCGGCGCTGGCACCGTACTGCCCGTATGAGCCTCTGTGTGGCAGGACATATGCTCATACGAAAAACGACCAACACCATTACAGTGCCGGCCGTTCCGCGCATTTCTTATACACTACACTTCTATAATATTATTATATTATTCCCACAAATATGGTGCAAGAGGAATAGTAAGACGTTTTTCGACATACCCAAAATATTATGCGGAGGCATGATGTTTGTATCGGTATCCCATAGGGCGTTCCTCAGGATATGCCTTATAATATAAAAAGAGGGCATATTGTACGGATATACTACCATGTGCCTGCAGACCAGGGTTACGATCAATAGCAGCCTGATATAAAAGATAAGCGTCGTGATTCTCATAAATTATATTTTTCATATGCATCACCTCTCAAAAAAAACAGAACAAATGTTTGCGTGATTTCATTATACGAATATATGTTCTGTGTGTCAACAAATATAAGAAAAAATGCCCCTGGAAACAAACCAGGGGCAAAACATATTATACCATATTACCATTATCTTGAATGGGGCTATGTGTATCCCCATTCATACGTCATAAGCAGTACCGAGTTGGCAGCTTCCCCCAGAAGCCTGTAATCCACTCCTTCATATAGCAGCCCCGGCTGATCTGCGGATACTTTCGGGGCCAGGGCCACGGAGACGGTAATGCCGATGGCGTTCATTCTCTGTGTCAGTCTGCGGACAAATTCCACATGGGCAAGGCGGTCCTCTGCCCTTATATATTCAAAATCTACATCTACTTCTGAATATCCCTTGCTCTGTACGGTTCTCTGTATATTATCTATAAGATTTTCCTGGACCTCCATATTTTGAGCAGCGACCGTGACAAGATTGCTGTTAAAAGTCCCTGCCTCCGAAAAAGGCGTCAGCACAAATACACTTTTTGTTCCGTATACCCTTGCGGCCTCAAGAAGAGGCTCATCATCAATGGGGATCAGTTCCCCGGATTCAGTAAAACCGTAGGAGAAAATCGACAGATATCCCAGGTAGGGCAGCGTCTCCCCCAGAAGCCTCTTATTGATAAAAGGATAAGCATATCCGTCAGCCGTCAGAGGTCTGTCAGACTGTCCCCGGTAAAGGATGACCAGATATTGTCCTTGTCTGAGAAAAGGCTGGCTGGTGAGGAAGGGGTTGTTCCGCACAATCTGCAGGGGATGGACACCATACCGGGCTGCAATAGAGGGAATGGTTTCTCCCCGGGCGGTCTCGTGGATCACATCAGGCTGAAGTACAAGCAGAGCCTGGCCTGCCACCAGATGGTCCTGCTCGCTTAACTGGTTGTCAAAGGAAAGACGGTTTGGGGATACGCCGTATTCTGCGGCGATGTCGGCGATGGTTTCGCCTTGGGAAACAACATGTATACTCATAAAAATGGCCTTTTCTTTTAGTTTATGTGTACGGTCGTAAAAGTTTAACTCTAATAAAAGAAGGATTGGATAAAATTTTAGTAAAGATGGTTGAATTTGTTAAAAATATGGTTGAATTTGAAAAAAACAGATACATTCCTTGTGATACTATATAAAAAATGGGATAAATTTCCCCGTTAGCAGTGCAAATGACGGTAAAAGGATGCAGAGGAGGGATGCCTACTTTAAGAAGTGAATAAACAAAAACTCAAATTGAAGGAGGAATAGGTCAAAATGATGAAAAAATGGAAATCAGGAGTTTCCATTCTGATGGCAGCAGCTATGATTATGGGGAATATAACAATAGCTGTGCCGGTCAAAGCAGAACCTGCAGCAGGCCTGCTTGTAAATGGAGGATTTGAAGAAGAAGATTTAAACGGATGGATAAGAAACGGCTGGTGCCAGGACGGAGGGGCCATCATGGAGCGGGTTGGCAGCGATGTTATCCAGCCTGCGGAGGGCAGCTTCTGTCTGAAAGAAAATGCAAGGGGCAACGGCTCACAGGTGACACAGGATATTGCACTGACACCGGGAAAGGATTATTGGCTTACAGCACAGATTTACCAGACTGTTCCGGGTTCTTATTCTATAGGATTTCATGAGGATGAGGGAAAAGGCAGTGACCCGCAGTTTGCCGTACAGTCACAGAGCGAAGTGAACCAATGGGTTAAAGTTGCTGTGCGTTTTACCATGTGGGAAGGCGCCCGGAAACCAAATGTGTATACCTGGCTGAACGCAAATGCGGGCGATGCTTTTGCAGATGATGTAAAACTGTATGAAGCACCGAATCTGTCTGACCTGAATGCAGCAGTCACCGATGCGGAAGAGAAGCTGGGACAGACAGATATCTATACACCGGAATCTCTTGCAGCGCTTCAGAGCAAGACAGACGAGGCAAAGACATTTTTAGATGCCAATTCCTATGAAGCAGCCCAGAAAGGCCAGGATGAAGTGGACGCCATTACAGCAGAGCTGGTGAACACTGTCAGCAGCCTGGAGAAACAGCAGGGGTCACAGGAGGAGACCAATCTTCTGACAAACGGTGACTTCTCAGATGGGTTAAACGGCTGGGGAAAATGGCCGAATACTGCAGTGATCACCATTGGGCAGGAGGATGGCGTTAACTACAGTGCATTTGATGCCGGCAAAGAAGCCAATGGTATTAACCGGGATGTAAACGGCCTGGAACCGGGGGCCTGGTATGAATTGAGCGGAGAGGTGTATGCGGACACTGCAAATGCCATTTCCATAGCCCAGAAGAAACCAGGGACAGACAAGACAGATAAGTCTTTTGCGGAAAATACAAAGACAAATGAGTGGGAGGCCATTTCTGTTAAATTCCAGATGCCGGCAGGGGAAACTTCAAAGAATATCAGTGTCTGGCTGACAAAAGGAACTGCCAAGGCCAGAAATATCAGGCTCGTAAAGACGGACAATCCTGACACTCCTGATATCCCGGACGAGGATACCCCGATCATAAGCAGCGATTCCTTCTATATTGATGCGGCTGGCGGGGATGACTCCAATACCGGAACCTCACCGGAGCAGGCATGGAAGACCTTTGCGAACGTAAAGAGACTCCGTCTCCAGGCAGGGGGAAAACTCCTTTTAAAAGCAGGCTGCACATGGAACGGTGAGCAGCTTAAACTGCAGGAGGCGGCAGGAACTCCGGAGAACCCCGTATATGTGGACAGATACGGCGAGGGTGCAGATCCGGTCATCAACGGCAGCGGTAATCCGTGGCAGACCAATAAGAACGCACCGAAGCAGGATGTGGCAGCAGTCCACATTTACAATTCCAGTTACATCACAGTCCAGAACCTGGAAGTGACCAACTGGGAGACGGATGAGGCAGACCTGGTAAAAGACAATGCCAATAAGAAACAGAGCCGGTATCTGCTCACTGGTATCCTTGTGGAAAACCACGATGCAGGGGATCTGCCGGGTGTTGTTGTGAAAAATAACTATGTACATGATGTCAACGGCTACATGCAGGGCGGTGCTCAGAAAGGCTCAGGCGGCGTGATTGCCCTGGTGACCGGAGATGTGGTTGAATCCAGTTTTACAGACCTGACTATCGTTGGCAATAAGGTGGAAAATGTCTGCCATGAGGCTATTTATATGGAAAGCTCCTGGGCATCCAGAGTATTAGTCGGCGGCAGCGGTTCACAGGAAGCCGGAAAAGGAAGATGGGTCGGATGGCCAAATGTATATGTGGCAGAGAACTATGTCTATGATGTAGCCGGTGACGGCATCGTCCTGATCAATGCAGACGGCGGCATTGCAGAGAAGAACCTGATCGTGAAAAGCGCCAGCGAGGACTGGGATTACAGCAGAAACCCTGCGCATGCGGCTATTTGGATGTGGGACTGCAATAATGTGACCATGCAGTACAATGAGGCGGCCCATACGGAGAGTTATCAGGATGGCATGGCATTTGATTTTGACTACGGCAACCAGAATGTTATGTATCAGTACAATTACAGCCATGACAACAAAGGCGGCTTCTGGATGTCCTGTCCGGGACCGAACTACACGGTCAATGCAGTTGCAAGATACAATGTCAGTGTAAACGACGGCCTGTTTAACGGCGCCCGCATTCTGCGTATCGGTGAATACGGAAGTATCGGCAACCAGTTCTACAACAATACCATGTACTGGAACCATGGGTACAAGATAAATGCAGTAGAGCAGGCATCATGGGGAACTCCTCCGTCCAGCGGAACCGATATTTACAACAATATCTTCTGCGGCGACAGTGATGAATTCGTAAATAACGACGGTGTCACCTATGCCAATAACTGTGTATACGGAAGTATTGCGGATATATATCCGGTAGATGAGGACCAGGGTGCTGTCATCGCAGATCCTCAGTTTACAGATCCGACAAACTATACAGAAGGAAGTTTTTCCGACAATACGGTGACCCTGGGAAGTCCGGATGGATTCAAGCTTAAATCCACCTCACCCTGTATTGATGCAGGTATGGATTATATGCCGGTTCCCCAGGAATCTATGCCGGAAGTAGCAGATGAACTGGTACCGACACAGATCACCATTGAAAATAAGGACTATGAGGGCAATCCCGCTCCTTATACGGGAGAAAGCGGAACAGCAGTTTTGGATATGGGTGCATTTGAATACCAGGGTGAAAGCGAAGCAGAGCGGCCGGAAGTGGACAAGACATATCTGGAAGCCCTGACAGCCATGGCAGAAGCATACCGGGAAGCTGATTTTGAATCCGGCAGTTTTACCGCAATGCAGAAGGCTCTGGAAGCTGCGAAGACGGTACTTGCACGCCCTGTTGTGACACAGGATATGATCGACAGCTATGCAGCGAAGCTGGAAAATGCAGTGAAAGACATGATAAAGAAGGTTGACATAAAAGAAAATACTCCGGATTCAGCAGACAATATCCTGAAAGAGTATAATCCTGATAAAGATAATGCAGGCTTTGAGAGAGAAAAAACCGACTGGGGAGCATGGCAGAGCCGTGTAGGGGTCACAAAAGAGGATGCCCACAGTGGTGAACAGAGTCTTAAGGTGGACAAGACCAGTCAGGGTACAGCGTACTCGGAAATCGGAGAAGTTCCGGTTAAGGCTGATACAGATTATATATGTGAAGCCTGGATAAAATGCAATGATTCCGATGTTGACAAAGTTGCTATTGAGGCAAAACATCATAACAATGTTACTCATACAGGTGACATCAAGCTTGGAAATGCCAAATCCGAGTCAGAAGCTTCCGATAAAGGATGGAGAAAGGTAAAACTTGCATTTACCACAAAGGAATACAATAAGATAAGCCTCAGCGTCAACAGTGACGCGGCGTCTGTCCTGCTGGATGATGTTTCCCTGTACGAGAGATATACAATAGCAAAAGAAGAGCTGGATACAACCGCCATTGATACAGCTCTGGCCCTTACTCCTGCAGAGGAAGAGTCCTATTACACAGAAGCCTCCTGGAAGGCGTACCGGAATGCGGTTCTGGCTGCCAGACTGGAGAAAGTAAATGCAAATGCCACAAAAGATTCCATCAAGGCAGCAGCAGATACATTGACAGAGGCGTTTCATGCATTGGAGAAATACGAACCGGCTCCGGCTGTAGACAAAAAAGAACTGCAGAAAGTATATGATGCCTACAAGGATAAAAAGCAGGGCAATTATACGGATGCAAGCTGGAAGGTGTTTACAGACGCGCTGACAGCAGCCGAGGAAGCTTTAAACAGTGATGTGGACCAGGAAGCAGTAAATGACGCTAAGAAAGCGCTGGAAGATGCTTTTGCAGCTCTTGAGGAAAATCCGGAGGTCAAAGTTGACAAAACGGCTCTGGAAAAACTCTATAAAGCCCACAAGGATGACAAGCAGGGCAATTATACGGACGCAAGCTGGAAGGCATTTACAGACGCACTGAAAGGTGCAAAGAATGCTCTGGACAATGATGTGGACCAGGATACAGTGAACGATGCAGAGAAAGCCCTGAAATCTGCGATCGCGGCTCTTGAGGAAAATCCGGAGATCAAAGCCGACAAAACCGCTCTGGAAAAACTCTATAAGGCCCACAAGGATGACAAGCAGGGCAATTATACGGATGAGTCCTGGAAAACATTTACCGCTGCCCTGAAAAAGGCGGATAAGGTCCTGAAAGATGAGTCTGCAACCCAGAAAGAGATCAATGAGGCAGCCGCATCTCTTGAAAGCGCAGTGAAGGGACTGAAGGAGAAGACGGATTCCAAAAAGGCTGATAAGACAGAACTGCAGAAACTCTATGATAAGCATAAAGATGACAAGCAGGGAAGTTATACAAGCACAAGCTGGAAGAACTTCCAAAAGGCACTGGAGGCAGCGAAGACGGTATTGGAGGATGAGGATGCAACACAGTCTCAGGTAGACAAGGCGCAGGCGGCTTTGGAGAAGGCAGTCAGGAACCTGAAGAAAACCAGCACTCCCGCCACCAAAAAGAAGAATACCACCACAACAAACGGAAATAAAAAATCTTCCGGTGCCAAGACAGGCGATGAAACACCGCTTGCACTTATGGCCGGACTTCTGGTATTATCAGGAGGAGCAGTGGTGATTTTCGGAAAGAAACGGAAATACAGAAACTAAGATACAGAATTTAAAAGACATGTATGGGGGCTGTTTCGGCAGCTCCCATTTTCAGGAGCGACAGATGCGGAAAAAATATATTGTGAATGCTGTTTTCGGAGTGGTTCTATTGCTGCTGGCAGGTCTGATCATCTATATCAGATTTCAGAAGCCGGAAGAGATGCGTACCGTGATGGAAGTAAACGGTCAGGACGTTGTACGGGAAGAGTACCAGCTCATACTGCAGAGACTCCGGGCACAGGTGAAAAGCGGGTATTCCACAGAGGAGGCAAACAGGAAGGACTTCTGGACCGGCAGGATAGATGGCAGTACACCTTTAGAAGAGATCATGGGTCTTGCAGAGGAGGAACTGATACGGGACAAGGTGATCGCATCCATGGCAGAGGCCAGGGGAATCCGGGCAGATGCAGATTATGAATCGCTGAAGGAGTCCATGGAGCAGGAGAATGCATCCCGCAGCCGGAAGGAAGCTTCCGGTGAGGTGAACTATGGACTTATCACCTATACGGAAGAAGCTTATTATCAGTATTTCTATACAGAACTGGAATCAGAACTGACGGAGGCGCTGAAAAAAGAGCATACTATCACAGATAAGGAACTGGAATCCGCATACAATGAGAACCTGGAAAGCTATCGGTATGAAAATAAAGTGAATGTGCTGGCAGCAGAGACAAAGGCAGAGAACACAGAAATACTCCGGCATGCGGCCGAAGCTATGGAGAGCGGCATGGAGAAGGAAGAGCTGGCAGAAACATTCCCTGATATCAGCTTTTATGAGCTGGAGATGAATTCCCTTGATACCCAGGAGGGAAAAAGCGGCGTGTACGGTCTGCGCTGGATGCTGGCAGCCGGCATGCAGGCAGGTGAGATAAGTGAGCCTTTTGCAGCCGGGCAGAATATGCTGGTCATGAAATGCCTTGAGAGGGAGGAGGACGGATATCTGCCGCTGAAGGATGTAAAAGGTGTACTGGAGAGCCAGATCAAAACAGAAGCGGCAAAACAGGAAATCCGGACAGAAGTACAAAAAGCAGAGGTAAAGAAAAAAGACAGCAAATTGGAAGCAGCAGCAAAAGAAGTTCTCATGGAGAAGGATACATGAGGATACAGATGAAAAAAGTTGAAAAAATGCTTGACAATACTTGTCCTGCATGGTATTTTAATACAGGAATAGCTGCCGAAGACAGCAGGTGCCGTTAGGCATAAGGACAAAACGCCTGCCGAGGAAAGATTCATTCTTGCAATTATTAGGATTGATGAAGCCTCTCTGTCTATGCAGAGAGGTTTTTTTCGTACTAATCGTTGAAGTACCTTTCGATATATGAGCAGCGCAGCCTAAAAAAATAAGGAGGTGCACTAATTCATGGCAAAAGTAGAACTCAAAAAACCGGTCGTAGACGAGATTGCCAGCAGTATTAAAGATGCCGCATCTGTAGTGTTAGTAAGCTACAAAGGTATCACTGTTGAGCAGGATACAAAAATGCGTAAGGAATTAAGAGAAGCTGGTGTTACTTACAAAGTATACAAAAACACAATGATGAACTTTGCTTTCAAAGGAACTCCTTGTGAAGAATTATGCCAGCATTTAGAGGGAACAAACGCTTTGGCAGTATGTATGGAAGATGCAACTGCTCCGGCAAGAATCCTTGCAAAATACGCAAAGGATGTTCCGACTCTGGAATTAGTAGCAGGTGTTGTTGAAGACGCTTACTACGACAAGGCAGGAATCGAGGCACTTTCCAAAGTTCCTTCAAGAGAAGAACTGCTTGGAAAACTGCTTGGAAGTATCCAGTCTCCTATCACAAACTTCGCTCGTGTGCTTAACCAGATTGCTGAACAGCAGGGTGGAGCAGCAGCAGAGTAATTTAATACGCTGACAAAGTCAGACGTACAATCAAACGAAAATAAAACAAAAAATTGGAGGTAAATAAAAATGGCAAAATTAACAACAGCTGAGTTTATTGAAGCTATCAAAGAGTTATCTGTATTAGAGTTAAATGAATTAGTAAAAGCTTGCGAAGAAGAATTCGGTGTATCCGCAGCAGCAGGCGTTGTAGTTGCAGCAGCAGGTGATGGTGCAGCAGCAGCAGAAGAGAAAGATGAGTTTGACGTAGAACTGACAGAGGTTGGTCCTAACAAAGTTAAAGTTATCAAAGTTGTTCGTGAAGTTACCGGCTTAGGCTTAAAAGAAGCTAAAGAAGTTGTTGACGGTGCTCCGAAAGTTCTTAAAGAGGCTGCTTCCAAAGCTGAGGCTGAGGAGATCAAAACTAAACTTGAGGGCGAAGGCGCTAAAGTTACACTTAAATAATCTGATTTATATAAGGACCCCGGAAATGCCTTTGTTTCAGGCATTTTCGGGGTTTTTTGTCTTGAATTTATAATAATCATGGAGTTATAGGCCGTCTGCTTTACCAGAGCAGGGCGGCTTTTTTTATGCGCGTAAGTGAGAGTCGATGCAATTCAAGATCCAGGCGGGAAACCATACCCACTCTACCGGCATTCTGATATCATTTCCAGAAGAAATCAGAAAGAGATACATGCGGCAGCAAACACTGCAGACTGGGAGGTGGTTCGAGTGAAGATTTTTGTATGGAAGTATAGTTCTTTATATATATGAGATATACTTAAGCTGTTAAAATAACGTGAAGAAAAGAATTTGGGAGGCACGGCTATGAAAAAGAAAAACGGAAGATGGATGCTACTGGCAGGAGCAGCGGTAATTATGGCTGCTGCTGTCGCATTTGCAGGATGTGGGAAAAGTGATAAATCTGTAAAAATTGAGAAAAGCCAGAAAGAAACAGCGGAAGAGAAAACAGTTGTGCAGGAAAATGAGGGGGCAGAAGAAGAACGGGATACTGAGACGGAAAAAACCACTAAGAATGCTGTTCTTGAACTGCCGCAGGATGGAAAGCGTTTTCCGGTGGGAAACCGCAAAACCATGACAAGGATAGCAGTTGTGAAAAACGGGGAGAAAGTGTTTGAAATCAGTAAAGAAGCATCAGAAAATCAGGTGGATTTCAGTGAGTGGCAGGTGACTGCACCATATCATACAAAGCAGCTTGTCAATGTTTCCGACATTTATACATTTTTGGATAATTATGCAGCATGGGGCTATCTGGAAAAGGCAGAGGAAGAAAGATTCATTGATTCAGGCGATTGGGTGGAAGAAGAATTTTCGGATACAGGGAGCGTGAAGATTCAGATAGGGGAAGAGGATGAGGAAGGTAATTCTTATGTCCGTGCGGATTATTCCGGGAATGTATACAAGGTTGATAAAGAGATGCTGGAAGTGCTGACCGGTGTTGAACCATATGATTTCATTATGGGAATCGCAAATCTCGTCTATCTGACAACTATAGATACACTTGAAATAGACACGGGAGACACAAAGGCTGTCTTTGAGATAAAGACAGACAGCAGCAATGACCAGGAATTTATGAAAGAAGGAAAAAAAGCAGACAAAGATCAATTTACAAAGCTATATTCCTCATTGATCTCTGTCCTGATCACAAAAGAAGCGGACCGGGAACAGGCAGAGAAGGTCCTGAATTCAGAAAAACCTGTTTTATCACTGAAATACAAACGGAATCAGGAAGGTCTGATGGATATTGAGATTGCCTACTATCCATATGATGATGCAAATTACCTGCTCAGCAGGGACAAAAAAGCAGAATTTCTGGTTTCGAGGGAACAGGTAAATCAGATCATAAACCAGGCAGAAATAATATGCAGATAGGAGTAAGATGAAAAAAAAGAAAGGTCACAAACGGGCATTCGGCAAATATCTGTTTCGGTGGCTGCTTGTTCTGGTTCTGGGATTTGCAGCTATCAGCGTTGCTTTTAATATCTATATTTACCAAACAGAAAAAGATCACTATACAAATTTAAACAAAAAAGAAAAAAAGGACAGGATTGAATATCTGGCAAGAAATATGAACGAGTCCTTTACAAAATTGAAGAGAATGTCGGAGATGGTAATAGGGGATGATGTGGTTCTGGAACTCTATTGCAAGTATGACATGGTGAACAGCTTTGAAAGGGGAAAACTTTTTGATGCCATAAAAGAACGGTGTATGGAACTGGATAATATGAATGAACTTACGCTGTCCAGCACACTGTATTTTCCGGATAAAAATCTGAAAATAGACCGTTTTGGTTACCATGATGATGATTCAGAAGAGTTTCGCCAGTTTATTACAGAGCGTCAGACAGGAAAAGTATTTTTAGTGACAGATGACAGAGCTTATATGGTGGAAGTTCTGAAGAAAGATTATATTGAAGATTATTGGGAACAGGGGAATGTGCTCGGAGTCTTTGTAATGGAAGTGGATACGAAACGAATCATGAAGGAACTGAATTTTGCAAAAATGTCACCCCAGGATATTCTTCTAATGACAAACATGGACTGTTCCGAACTATATTTTACAGACGGAACAGAAAAGCTGCCGCCGCTTACGGAACTTCAAGACAGCAGGAACATGGCAATAGGAGATAATCAGTACTTTGTGGATTCCTATGAGGAGGAGGGAAGCTTTTTCAAGATATATTATCTTCAGGACCAGAGTTTGCTGCAGCTTTTGCAGAAAAATATGAAGAACAGTATTCTGGTATTTATCGGAATCAGTATTCTGAATATTGTACTTGTTATGCTGCTGGGTTTTCGTTATATTCTCCACCCGCTGGAGGTACTGCTTGTGAAAGCGTTCGGGGAGATTGAAAAATCAAATCTGTCCTACCGTATTCCGCTTACCAACAAGGACGGTGTGTTTTCGGATCTTTACAGGAAGTTTAATTATATGGCGGAACGCATAGACAGTCTGGTTTCAAAAGAACTGAAACAGCAGATTCTTGTCAATAAGGCTAATTTCAAGCATCTTCAGGCACAGATTAATCCTCATTTTATGTACAACAGTTACTTTCTGCTTTATCGTATGATTAAGAGCGGTGACCGAGAGAGCAGCCTATACCTGTGTGAAAACCTCGGGCACTTTTTTAAATATATTAACAGAGATTCGGGAGATGATAAAAGACTGTCTGATGAGGTTAGTCATGCGAGAGCCTATGCAGTGATACAGGGTTATCGTTACAGGGGACTCATCAGCATTGATTTTCAGGAACTCCCTGAAAAATATAATTATATCATGGTTCCGAGACTTGTGATACAGCCTCTGCTTGAAAATGTATTCAAGTATGTGATTGACGAAATGGATGACGATGAGAAAATCATCCTGCGGGTGGGATACCATGAAGAAGGGGAACATCTGGTGATCTCTGTGGAAAATTCAGGAAATATACATGAAGAAGAGCTTTGCCGCATCAGGCAAAAGCTTCAGGAGCCGGAAAAAGAAGAAAATATTACAGCATTAGTGAATATTAATCTGCGGTTAAACGCGTACTTTAAGGAGGATCAGTCCGTCCGTGTTTTAAAATCAAATCTTGGAGGACTGAAGGTGGAAATCAGAGTCAGATTATGAGGGAAAAGATGAGGGAAAAGGAAACGCAAAACAGAAAATACAAGCTTCTGGTGGTAGATGACGAGCCATTCATATCCGACAGCATGAAAGAACTGTTTGAAACGGAGCTGGGAGATATTTTTGAAGTGTTCAACTGCTATCATCCCAAGAAGGCACTTCAGATTTTTGAGTACAGACTTCCGAATCTGGTGGTCAGTGATGTTAAAATGCCGAAAATGACAGGGATTGAGATGGCAGAAAAAATGAGAAAAATAAAGCCGGACGTGCATGTTTTGTTTTTGTCCGGATATGATGAATTTGAACTTGTATATTCGGCCATCAAACAGAATGCAGACGATTATATTCTGAAAACAGAAGGAGATGCTACTATTCTTGCGGCAGTCAGGAAAATGGCAGAACTGATTAGACATGAAAATCTGTTTATGGAGGAATACGAAAGCTCGCAGAATAAAATCACATATATGGAACCTGTGTTTAAACAGCAGGCTTTGGTTCATATACTGGATGGAAGTATTGTGTCCACAGAGGATTTTGACAAAGTGATGGCGGATTTGGAGAATCCGCTGCCTGCAAAAGGGCAGCTTCTTCTGCTCATCGGAAGCCTGAAGGAAAAGGTATCCCAGAAGCTGCAGGAAAATATTCTGGAAACAGTTGAACAAATGCTGTACAAGGCATGGGATGAGAAAAAAATCGGATATATCCATAAAGTTATGTACAGGGATTCTTTTGTCTGGATTCTGGAAACAGGGGAAGAAGAACTTTCGGGACTTCTGTTTGTGACAGTTCTTGATATACAGAAGATAATACAGCAGAAGCTCAGTCTTCAGATGCGGTTTGTAATTGCAGAAAACGGAGTTTTGTGGAAAGAATTGAATCGGAAGTATAATGATCTCTGGTATGAAATGCAGGGGCAGGTACTCAATGAAGACAATAGTGTTGTAATGGAGAACAGGAAGGAAGATGCTGCTGAAAAGTTCAATGGAGAGAGTGTGGAGGTTGAACGGATATTTTGTGCCTTGACGGAAAAAATCAGCCTGCTGGAAAAAATACTTTCTCAGGAAAACTTTGAAGATTTCTGCACAGTACAGGAGGAAATTCTTCAGGTACTGGAAAATTCCAGACGTCATTCCATGTATGCATTGGAGCTGTATTATTCTCTGGGAAATATGCTTGTATCGTATATCAACAGAAAAAATATCCGTATGGAGCTTGCATCCAGGATTCAGCTGGTGGAGCTGTTTGACCCGGGGGCATTTGAGACATGGAAAGAAGCAGCGGATTACATTAGGAAGCTTGTACAGGTAATGAAAGAGTTACATGAGATTACAGATCAGAATACCCAGATTACAATTAACGAGAAAATTAAGGCCTATATTCTTTCGCACCTTTCGGAAGAGTTATCTTTGACAGTGATCGGACAGGTAATGGGATTTAATCCGGTTTATTTGTCAAGAGTGTTTAAGCAGTATGAGCATATCAGTATTCGGGATTATATTGAAAAGCAGAGAATAGAGCTTGGAATGCGGCTGATTAAAAATTCACGGTTGAAAATCTATGAAGTGGCTGAAGTCTGCGGCTATCAGAATCCGGCGTATTTTATTAAGATTTTTAAGGAACATTATGGCATAACACCTCAGGAATGCAGGAAAAATAAAATGTAATCATACAAAAATACTAACTTTTTTGTTGTAAAAGTAAAAATTGTTTTATATACGCCTTTCCATGGAATTGATAAACTGTAACAAGAAAAGGAAGGGAGAGCTGCTATGAAAACTGTTACGAAAAAGAGAAAAAAGGGATGGTTTAAGAAGGAACTGCCGTTCCATGTAATGCTGCTGCCGGCGGTTATTATTACCATTATTTTCAAGTATGTGCCGTTTGCAGGAATCAGTATGGCATTTGAAGATTACACACCGCTGCGGGGGCTGTTCGATCAGAAGTGGGTAGGATTTGAAAATTTCAGATATTTGTTTTCACTTCCGGGATTCGGAAGCGTAATCTGGAATACTGTTTTTATTGCAGTTTTGAAAATGGTAGGTAATCTGATTTTTCCTGTCGTAATTGCACTGCTGCTTAACGAAGTGAGGGCAAAAAAATACAAGAAGACTGTACAGACGGTACTTTATCTGCCGCATTTTATCTCATGGGCAGCATTGGCGGGTATTTTTATTGATATTCTTTCACCATCGGGAGGAATGGTTAACAATCTTCTGAACAGTATGGGAGTGAAAGAGGTGTTCTTTCTGGGAAATGCAGACGTATTCCCTTATACTATGGTATTTACTGATGTATGGAAAGAGCTTGGCTGGGGAATGATTGTTTACCTGGCGGCGATCACGGGAATTGACCCGACTTATTATGAGGCTGCAAGAATGGATGGTGCAGGACGGTTTAAACAGATTCTGCATGTTACGATTCCAAGTATTCTGCCGATGATTCTTCTGATGATGGTATTGAGTGTCGGCAATGTGCTTCAGGCGGGATTTGAGCAGGTTTTTAACCTATACAGTCCGCAGGTTTATGCTACCGGAGATATTATAGATACCTACGTATATCGGATCGGTGTGATAGAAGCAAAATTTGATTTGGCAACTGCAGTCGGTTTATTCAAATCAGCAATCTCTTTTGCCCTCATCATGGTGGGATATAAGATGGCAGATAAACTGGCCGGATATAAGGTATTCTAACTAGAGGAGGCTGAAAGAAAAATGAAGATAAAAGAATCACCGTCAAGAAAAGTTTTTATGGTACTGAATTACATATTTCTCGGTATACTGGCAGTGTCCTGCCTTCTGCCGCTGATTAATCTGTTCGCTATTTCCTTCAGTGCAAGGTCTATGGTGGATGCAAATGCGGTTAGCTTCTGGCCGAAAGGTTTTAATACAGCAGCTTATGAGTACATTTTGTCGAACAAGCAGTTTTTTCAGTCCTTCGCGATCACTGTACTCAGGGTAGTCTTTGGATGGGCCATCAATCTGGCATTGATTATCCTTGTGGCTTATCCGCTGTCAAAGGATAACCCCAGAATCTTCAGAAGCAGGAAATATTATACGTGGTTTTTTCTGGTTCCTATGGTTTTTAACGGAGGATTGATTCCTACATATCTCGTAGTAAGCAAGATGCATATGGTGAACTCCTTCTGGGCACTGATTTTGCCGGAAGCACTCCCTATGTTCTGCGTACTGATTATGATGAATTTTTTCCGTGGTATTCCAAAAGCAATTGAGGAGGCTGCCCTGGTGGATGGTGCAAACTGGTTTGTGACTATGTGGAAAATCTATCTGCCGCTGTCAAAAGCTTCCCTGGCAACCGTATCACTGTTTCTGATTGTCAATCACTGGAATGCATGGTTTGATGGATTGATCTATATGAACCTTCCGGAAAAATATCCATTGATGACATATCTGCAGTCAGTTGTGCTCAAATTTGATATTACTAAGATTACATCTGAACAGCTGATGCTCAATCCACACCTTGTAGATGTGACAGGACGAGGGATCAAGGGTGCACTGATTCTCCTGTGTACAGTACCAATCCTGATGATTTATCCGTTCCTGCAGAAATATTTCGTTGCAGGTGTAGTTATGGGAAGCGTTAAGGAATAAGAAAAAGCGATGTTAAACGGAGAATACGTTTAATATAAAAAAGAAGAGAATAAGGAGGCTTTTTATGAAAAAGAAAAAAATTTTGGCTCTGATGATGGCAGTGTCTATGGCAGGTTCACTTGCTGCTTGCGGAGGAGGAGACTCATCGAAAGGTACTTCAAAGGGAGGTGCTTCAGAAGGCAGTACTGAGGACGGGATGGTCGAGCTGACCTATATGCACAAATTGAATGGCACAGAAAAATATGTCGGAGACGATGATATCAACAACAATGTCTGGACACGCTGCTATCAGGATGATTTGGGAATTAAACTGAATTACACGATTGCCGCTGCAGGAGATGACTATACACAGAAACTTACGATGGCAATCGCATCCAATGAGCTTCCGGATTTAATGGATCTTCCGCCTGAGGAATTTTCAGAACTTGCAAATGCCGGAATGCTGGCAGATATTACAGATTCCTATGAAAAAGATGCGTCTGATCTGCTGAAACAGACGATTGAGGTGGATGGAGGAATACAGCTTGCATCTGCAAAGGTTGATGGTAAGCTGTACGGACTTCCTCAGCTTTCCGCAGCAGACGGAACTTGTGACCTTCTTTGGATCCGTACAGACTGGCTGGAAAATCTGGGGCTTAAGGCGCCGACGACAATGGACGAATTGATTGAAGTAGCAAAAGCTTTCCGCTATAATGACCCGGATGGAAACGGTCAGGATGATACCTGGGGAATCGGATTCCAGAAGGCGATTGTGTCTGAGGATGGAGCAAGTCCGGGAAGTTATGAGGGATTCTTTGCTGCATATGGTGCGTATGCAAAGGCATGGGTAAAAGGAGATGACGGAAAGATTACATATTCCGGAATCAATAATGGCATCAAGGATGCACTGACGCAGTTGAATCAGATGTACGAAGACGGCCTGATTGACCCTGAATTCGGTGTTAAAGACACAGTCAAACTCGGTGAGGATATTTCGGCCGGAAAAGTAGGTATGTTCTACGGACTGGAAGGAATGCCGTGGGGAGCATGCAAGAGTAACATCGAAAATAACCCGGAAGCAGAATGGCAGTGTTATCCGATTGTATCTGCAACAGACGAACCGGCAAAACCGATTACTTATGTAAGAATCAGCCGTTATTATGCAGCGAATGCAAAATGTGAACATCCGGAAGCACTTGTGAAAATCGCAAATGTATTCCAGGATAAGATTAATTCCCTTGATTCAACAGAGGAGACACTCAATACGTTTGGTGTAGACCCTGAAACAGGCATCAACTTTGCTGAATATGCAGCATTCGGAATGGACCCTGCAATTCAGAAATGTAACACATATTATAAAGAAATCAAGGACACACTGGAAGGAAACAGCAAAATAGAAGATATCCATCCGGAAGCAGCAAGATACTATAATGTAATCAAAACATACATAGATGGAGGAATGGATAAAGCCTCCAATTCACTTGGATGGAACTACTATAAATTTATCGGACCGGAAGGAAGCTGGAACACGATTATCAACGATTATAAAGCAAATGACAAGCTGGTTCAGTCTGCATTCTTTGGTGCACCTACACCGACCATGAGTACAAATCTGGTATCCATGGACAAGCTGCAGTCAGAAACTTTTGTAAACATCATCATGGGAACACAGAAGCCGGAAACATTTGATGATTTTGTAAAACAATGGAAAGAAATGGGCGGAGACACCATTACAGATGAAGTAAATGAATGGTACGAGAAGACTTTGGCAGATGTGGCAGAATAGAAAAGCAGAGCTGCTGAACGTTTTCTTACGGTCAGCGCAGTAAATGCGCAGACCTGCTGAATAGTTACGAACAAAATTACAATTGGAGGAGACATCGTGAAAGGAAACTATAATATTTTTTATACACCGGAAAAACAGTATCCGGGAATGCCGCATGGCGAAATGTGCGGAGACTTTATGCCTTTCTTCTGGAAGGGAGTGTACCATCTGTTTTATCTCTATAAATGCTGTGTTTATAAAGTGGAAACAGAGGATTTTGTACACTACAAAGAACCGACACTGGTTCTTCAGAACGGTTCACCGGATGATCAGGACTGGCATATCGGCACAGGCAGTGTTTTTGAGTATGACGGAATATTTTATTTTCATTATACCGGTTTTTGTGAAGGAAATCATGGACTTGAGGGTAAAAATGAGCAGGTGATTTTAAGAGCACGCAGTACAGATATGGTACATTGGGAGAAAGACCGTGACTTTTTCTTCCGACCGGATACTAGGTATTATGGAAACCTTCACTGGAGAGATCCTCATGTGATTCGGAATGACGAACTGGGAAAATTTTTCATGCTGATTACAGCTACCCAAAAGGAAGGGGCATATAAACGTACGGGATGTACGGCCGTGTATGTATCAGAAGATATGAATACATGGGAGCATTTTAAAACATTATATGCACCGAGAACCTTTATTACACATGAATGTCATGACTGTTTTAAGATGGGAGATAAATGGTATCTTACATTCTCAAATTATTCCCGTTGGTGGGAAACGAGATACAGAGTGGCGGATTGTTTCCAGGGACCTTATAGAGTACCGGAGCATGACGATATGTTTGACGGCAGGGAATATTATGCAGCAAAGTCTGTGACAGACGGAAAGAAACGCTACATGGTAGGCTGGGAATCTATTCGAGAAAACTGCAGGGACAGCGGCAGACACCTCTGGGGAGGAAACATTCTGGTTCACGAACTGGTTCAGCGAGAAGACGGTACACTTGGAGTGAAGATGCCGGACACGATCGAACAGTCTTTTACGGAAGAAATTCCATTGAAACTGACATTACGCCAGGGCGAGTTTTCCGGTGAAGATGCCTGCTTTACAGGAAGTGCATCAGACGGCTTTGCCTGGGCAGAATTGTCAGAACTGCCTGAGACTGCACTGTTTGACACAGAACTTTCATGGAGTGAAGGAACAGAGGCAGTAGGAATTATGATTCACGCACAGCCGGATCTTAAAGAATGGTGTCAGTTACGTCTTGAAATAAAGAATGGCAGAATCCTTATGGATCGTTACAACAGAGTAGACGGAGATCAGTATTATCTGGATGAACGGCCGGTTCGATTTACGGAAAACTCTGCTAAGGTCAAACTGGTGGTAAGCGGAAATATCATGCTGGTTTATGTAAATGATGTGGCATTGGTTTCCAGATGCTATGAGATTGCTTCCGGTTCCGTGGGAATTTTTACAGAATACGGAGAAATCAGGGCAAAGGGAACAAGACTGTTGGTACAGAAATATTGACATTTGGCTTCAGTATGTATAATGAAAAGGGTAAAAATATGATCCTTGGAGAACTTGAGAATATTTTCAGGCTTAGAAACGGTTCTTCCCGTGCAATTACATGGGAGAACCGGACAGGAGAAAAAGGAAAAGGCGGTATGGCGGAAAGCGAGCTGGGACCGTCAAGAAAAGGCTCTCCCTGTGTGCCTGAGATAGCAGCGGGAGAAACGGTGACACTGGCTGAGATAATAGGTCCGGGCATTATTCAGCATATCTGGATGACTGTGACGGACCGTACCAGTGAGAGAAACAGATATGTACTGCGGGACCTTGTAGTCCGTATGTATTGGGATGACGAGGAGACTCCGTCTGTGGAAAGTCCTCTGGGGGATTTGTTCTGCTGCGGATTCGGTGTATCGTATCAGGTGAATTCACAGCCCATAGCAGTAAATCCTACCCGAGGATTTAATATGTATTTTCCTATGCCTTTTAGGAAAAAGGCAAGAATAACAGTGGAAAATCAGTGTGATGAAGATATTCCTGCATTTTTTTATCAGGTGGATTACTGCCTAACAGATGAGGTTACAGATGACGCAGGATATTTCCATGCACAGTGGAAAAGACAGCACATTACGGAGAAGGGAAAAGATTATGTGATTCTGGATAATGTACAGGGGAAAGGTCAGTATGTGGGTACATATATGGCACTGACTACGCTGGAACGTTACTGGTACGGAGAAGGTGAAGTGAAATTCTACATTGACGGAGATAAGGAATATCCTACAATCTGCGGGACAGGAACAGAAGATTACTTTGGCGGAGCCTGGAGTTTTGCCGGGCAGGAAGAAGGAAAGACAGTAGAGCAGATGTTCTGTACACCTTATCTGGGCTATCCTTATTATTCCCGCCATGACACATTCATACATAATGATTACCATAATGATGACCAGATGCCGCAGAGAAGCTTCTACAGATGGCATATCGCAGATCCCATTCTTTTTAAAGAAGATCTTAAAGTTACGATACAGCAGATTGGCGTGTACTATGGTGGATTGTTTGAGCGTCAGGATGATGTGGCAACTGTAGCCTACTGGTATCAGGCAGAGCCGCATGGAAAATTCCCGAAGTTTCCGGCAAGAAAAGAACGCTGGCCAAGATAAAATACAGAGATTTCCGTCTATGCAGCGAGTGCGTGGACGGGAATGCTTATCCTTTGCCAATGGGAGCTTTGTCGTCGACAAGAAAATTCATCTGTGATATGATAGAAGCAGATATATTTGTTTCACAGGAGGAGCAGAAATCATGGAGAAACTCTTGACGGTGACTGAAGTGGCAGCGTATCTGAGGACCACTACGACTACGATATACAGATGGCTGAAGCAGGGGAGGCTGTCTGCTGTTAAGATTGGAAAAGAATGGAGAATCAGTGAGGAACAGTTAAAATCTGTCATGAGCAGCGGCAGCAAGATATCCAATTCTCTGTGGGATAAACTGAATAAAAAGGAACACCTGCTTCTTATTACAGAGAAAGATTCTGAAATTACAGAATTTGAAGTCTCATTTTTCCGCCGGGCTCTCAGTGAGGGGGCCGGTATCATGAAAGGATGTTGGTGGCAGGAGACGGATAAGGTTTGTGAGCAGTATGAGAGAAACGGGCTGGATGCGAAGACGCTGGAAAAAGAAGGTCTGCTTAATGTGATTGATTTTCAGTCTTTGTATCGCAAGGAGGGAGTAGAAGGACCACTCCGGGCCTGGAGCGCCGGCATTGAAAGTGCCGTTGCAAAGGGGCATACCCGGCTGTGGGCATCCGGTTCTCCTGCAATGGACTGCATAGGCGGTAATGCGGAAGCCCTGCTTTCTTTTGAGGCCAGGCTGAACCAGGCAATACAGGATATGCCGGTTATCGGGATATGTCCATATTCCCTTGAAAATCCTGGTAACTATAAGAATTTTAGTAAATTGATATCCCTCATGGACTGCCATAGTGGTGTGGTATTTTACGGGAAAAATCAGTGTAAATTGTTGAGACAATGAATATAATAGAAGGAGTCCTCAAATGACAGTTTTGCCATTTGGGGACTCCTTTTATTATGGGGCTGATACTTATGCGGGCGTTGGTTTTGCATATTAACAGTCGGGTTTTTTGTGGCCGGTCATGCCTTTTCTGTAGGCATTGGTAAACCTGCGGCACAGACGGTCCTTTCCCAGAAGCGCATCCATGACAAGTCTGGATGTATACAGCTCCCGGCTGCATGGGTCCAGAATTGCTGAATCCAGCCCCAGAAAAGCGGCCACTGCGTAGAAATGCTGGTTGATCACCTGCCTGAGCGGCATACCAAAGGAAAGGTTGCTGATGGCTGCAGTTATCTTAAGCTTCGGAGATAGTTTTCTTATACCCCGGACGGCCTCTGTAAAAACCACCATGGACTGGTTATTCGCAGAGATTGCAGTGAGCAGAGGATCTATATGTATTTGTTCCGGTTTCACGCCGTACCTGGCTGCTTTATCAAGTATGGCATCTGCAATTTTGATCCGGTTTTCTGCATCTTCGGGAACCCCGTCATCATCCGTTGTCTGTACGATGATCTGCCACTGTGTGTCTGATATCAGGGGAAACAGCAGGTCACATTTTCCCTTTTCCAGAGCTGCTGAATTGAGCAGCCCGGGTTTCTTTGTAAGGGTAAGCATTTTTTCCAGAACCTCTGCGTCCGGACTGTCAATGCACAGAGGAGTATCCACGGCATCCTGCACTTGGGCAATCAGCCATTTCAGAGTTCCGGCTTCATGGGCAGCGGCGGTCCCTGCACAGATATCCAGATAATCCGCACCTGCTTCGGTCTGTCTGATGGCCAGTTCCCTGATGCGCCGGCTGTTTTGAGTGGTGATATATTGTTTGATGCCGGGGATGGAACCATTTATTTTTTCACCGATAATTATCATATGATTTCACTCCTGGTGCTGACCGACCCAGCCAAGACATACGTTCACAGTCTCTGCGGCGTTGGTGGACCAGGCATCAGCGCCTGAGACCTGCATGGCTTCATAGCTTGCACATGCGCCTCCGATCGTGATTTTGATATGTTCTCTCAGTCCGGCTTCTTTTACAAGGTCAACAGTTTTTTTCATAGATTCCACAGCCATGGTGA
Organism: Blautia sp. NSJ-175; assembly: GCF_022867815.1. Taxonomy (NCBI): domain Bacteria; kingdom Bacillati; phylum Bacillota; class Clostridia; order Lachnospirales; family Lachnospiraceae; genus Blautia; species Blautia sp. NSJ-175. Next base: position 3,678 of record NZ_JALIFQ010000025.1, on the reverse strand, counting down.
GGACACCGCTGAGACCTAGAATATCGGGCTGCACTTCTTTTATCTTGTCGAGAAAAACTTCCGGCGATACGTTGATACCCAGGTCATATACAGTGAATCCGGCTGCTTCCGCCATGCTCTTGAAAATATTTTTGCCAATGTTATGCAGATCGCCCTGGACAGTTCCCAATACAATTTTGCCGACCTTTTGTCTTGCGGCAGAGCCGATTATTGGTTTTAAGACTTCCATTGCCTCTGTGAGGAGTTCTCCGGCAAATATCAGATCTCCTACGAAATATTCTCCTGTTTCAAAACGCTGGCCGACTTTCTCCATGCCTTTCTGACATGCAGTGATGGCCTGGGCTGCTTCCTCTGTTTCAGGAGCACCTGCAACAAATTCCTGCAGCATGGACATAACCTTTTTTTCGTCAAGTTCGCCGACTGCACTTGTGAGTGATGTTAAATCAATCATAATGGACCTCCTTTCACGGTTGGGTATAACCGCCATATCTGTGTACTGCCTCTGTCATTGCCAGTACATTTTCAATTTTCGCCGGACCTATGGCATTAAACGGCAGAGTAAATATAAAGCCGGCGGCTTTTTTCATCTCGATCAGCAGTTTCTTGACCTGCAGGTCAATTTCCTGAACGCTGCCCCCGATCAGCAGTGAGGGCGAGATTCCTCCCGCAATGCACATGTGGTCTCCTATGATGTCTCTGGCTTTGACCGGGTCTGTCCTGTCGAACCAGGCAATCGCTTTACCTGCGGGAAGCTCCAGAAGTGTTTCCAGCAGATGATCATATGTACCCTGTAAGGACAGGAGGGGTGTGTACCCGGCTTTGATCAGTTCTTCGCAGAGGTATTTGAGATAGGGCCAGTGAAATTCTCTATATTGTTTTTCCGACAGAAAACTGTTATACCAGACAGGGAAAAATACTCTTCTGGATCCGGTGAGCTGATAAGATATTTCACCTGTGGCTTTTCCTACGGCCAGAAGAATGGGAAGCAGAGCCTCACAGGCTTTGTGGACTTTGTCCGGTACCCGGTGGATATCCAGAATGACTTTATCAAAATCTCGCAGAAATGCCCCCAGCACGTCCAGGGGATTGGGACAGATGGCCATATACCATGGCGGACAGTCCGCTGTTTTCATTTCCTGTGTAAATACCTGCAGGTCATCAAGCGCTGTTCCGAGTTTCATGCCAAACTTCATGAGCGCACATATAGACTGAGAGCTGCCGGGTTCTTCAAGAGCACCATATACCCTGGGAACCACTTTGCGGTTCAGAAAACCGAAGGGGTCGTCAATAAACTCATCATACTCTTCGGAGGTCATGACCGGATTTTTGATTTTGAACTGGGATTCTGTGTCTGAGGGAATTTCTCTTCCTGGATGTGATGAATAATTGTCTTTTAGAATATCGTGTGCGAATCCGCCTCCTAGAACAGAGGCTACTGCTGTGTTTACTGCGTTTTGCGGATCAGTCCCTGCCAGGGATAAGCCAAGTGTGACTGTTTCAAAAGTTCTGAGCATACATGCTGCGTCCCAGTTGAAATCTTTTGCAAATCTGACAGAAGCATTTTTGTATTTTTCCTGGTCGTAATACATGTCTTCGTAGGAAATATGCGAGTATTTTGCGGGGAAATACAAGGTGGCCGCGCCGATGGGCACCCGGTCAACCTTCTTTAGACCGGCGCATCTGTCGAGCCTGTCCAGTTTGTCGTTGTAACTGCTGCCTTCCATGTTCTTCATCAGATCCCCTCCTTATCTCAGTGATCAGAAGATTACTTGACAATAGTGCACCTATTCAGTCAACTGAATACGTACACAATAGTTACATAAATACTATCTTCATCATATAACATATTTAAATATATGTCAATGTATATATATGTATAATAAAGTACAATAAAATTGTCTATTTATACCAGTGAATGGAATGGGATGCAGAAAATTTTCTTGTTAAATTAAAGACCGATGATAACAGGATAAAAGAACCTGATATCGCCGGTTTTTTGTCGGTTATGTCAAAAAAACTGTGAGAATTTAAAAAAAATTGTGTAAGTGTTGGCGCGCAAACAGGTATTGTTTTCCAGGTGTGTTATACTTTTAACTATCTAAAGGAAACGGGGGTGGCGGCATGGAAACAGAAAAACCCAAGCTGGTTTTTTGGGGGACACAGGCATTTGCCATGATGCCCTTTGTGCTGTACATACTGATAGGCGGAATATTTTCGGTGGGGTTACATTATTATTCAATGAAAGGGCTGATTTTTGCTGCAGTGATTTCTCTTCTGACAGGGTTTTTCCTTTGCAGGAACAAAGGGAAATACTGGGATTCTGTTGTGCATGGATTGGCGCAGTACGGAAATTCAAGGCTTATTTTTATTTTCCTGGTCATAGGGATTTTTTCCAAGCTTATGATGACGGGAAATATAGGGGGCGGATTTATCTGGCTGAGCCTTCAGCTTGGAATTACAAAAAGCGGGTTTGTGGTCTTTGCATTCCTGGCTTCAGCAGTGATTTCTATGGGAGCAGGTGCTCCGATCGCGGCATTGTTTGCGGTGATTCCCATTTTTTATCCTCCGGGAATACTTTTGGGGGCCAGTCCCTCTATGCTGAGCGGAGCGCTGATCAGCGGAATCTTTTTCGGGGATGCGCTGTCTCCCAGTTCACAGGTGATCAACACCACAGTGATGATACAACATGAACGGGGAACGGGAAGACCGGCCAAGCTTCTGACTGTTTTGAAACAGAGAACTCCTTATATTTTGGCTGCGGGAGCGGTCACAACGGTTCTGTACTTAATATTCGGTGCCGGGGAGGGCAGTGTGGGAGACATGACACAGCTTTCCCAGTTCTCGGATGCAAGAGGACTTTGGATGCTGGTACCTGTTGTGGTCCTTCTGTGTATCTGCTTTAAGACAGGAAACTTATTTGAAGGAGTTTCTTTTGCAATTATTACGGGCTTTGTATTAGGGCTGATCACCGGTCTGTTCACATTTTCCGATATTGTGAGCATTGATTATGAAACGGCAGGGCTGAACGGAATTATATTTGAAGGTATTTATGGGATTATTGACGTGACAGTGTCCACCATCCTGCTTTACGGACTGATCGCAGTGGCAGTGGACGGAGGAATGCTGGAAAGATGCTGCAGCATTATCCTGTCAGGGAAATTTACAAAGACAAAACGGGGCGCTGAGACAGTTCTGGCTTTAGGAATAGTTATAGTTAACATTCTTCTTGCCGGCTGTGTGCTGCCGTCAATCCTGCTGTTCGGTGACATAGCGGACAGGATCGGACAGGAGAGCAGTATTTCTCCGGAACGACGGAGTATCCTGCTGACAGCCAATGCGACGAACTTCAGCTCCATCATTCCCATTAACAGCGCATTCGTTATGGGAAGTGTGACGATCATTAATGAGATGGTGCAGAAACACAGTTATCTGCCCACTGTGTCACCGTTTCAGATTTTCTGTTCTTCCTTTTACTGCCTGATCCTCACAGGAGTCTGCATCTTCTGGGTGGTCACGGGCGTGGGAAGAGAGGGTTCTTTAAAAACGGTTAAAGTGAAAGAAAAATCTTGCTAATGTTTGTCAACCATTTTTTGAATTTTTTTCAGATGAAAAAAGGGTAACCTTAATAAATCTACCGTATTGTAGATTTGAAAAAAGAAGTATAAAATTAAGATGATT